>JBFOLW010000049.1:0-15264 GCA_040830305.1 Erythrobacter sp. | reverse complement strand
GATAATCTGGTTCGAGCGCCTGTTCCTGCTCAGTATTGCGCTGGCGCTGGTCAGCAGCCTGCTACAGTACGACGTGCTCCTCGCGCAGGTCCAAGGCGACCCGGCGCTGGCGGAGTTGGGCTGGGGTGGCGGCATTCTGGTTGCTGCCTTGGCCATCAGCGTGATGGTACCGCTACTGCTGTGGTACTTGGTCGCGCGGCGTGCGAGCAATCCTGCCAAATGGGTGCTCTCGGTACTAGTCGCCATCGGGCTGTATTTCGCGATTCTCGATCTCACGACCATCTGGACACCGGGAAACCTGGCAAACATGCTAATCACCGTGATGCAGATCGTCGCTGTCGCCCTGCTGTTTCGACCCGATGCGCGCGCCTGGCTCGGCAGCCGTGGCGACAGGCATGTCGCGCCTTAGGCACCTCGCGGCGCTCGGTTCGGCAGTTGCGCTGCTCCATTCAAGCCCGCTGGCGGCGCAGCACTACCAGTGCAGCACGCCGCGGGCGGTGCAGGTTCCGCAAGTTCGCGCCGAAGCGCCGCCCCGCCGAATGCCGGTCACAGGCTATACGCTGGCATTGAGCTGGAGCCCGGAGTTCTGCAAGTCGAGGGAGGGCCAGCGCCGCCACGCGCGCCAGTGCGGCGGGCGCGAAGGAATGTTCGGCCTGGTCGTCCACGGGCTCTGGCCAGCGAGCGGGCGGAGCTGGCCGCAATGGTGTGTCGCACAGCGCCAGCCCCGGCCCCGCGAAATCGCCGCCAACATGTGCCTTTCGCCCTCGGCAGCGCTTATCGCGCGTCAATGGGCCAAGCATGGCGCCTGCATGACGCGTCGACCTGCAACCTATCTCAGGGTCACCCGGATCCTGTGGGAGGGCCTTCGCATACCCGATTTCGACCGCATCAGCCGCGAAGACGACCTCACCGCGGGCACCATCCGCACGCGCTTCGTCGACGCCAATCCGGGCTGGTTCGCCGAGGCCGTGGGAGTAAAGCTGAACAAGCGCGGCTGGCTGGAGGAACTGCGCCTCTGCTACGACAAGCGCTTCATGCCGACGGGATGCGGCCCATCGCGGTTCGGAGCGGGTGACAACGTCCCTGCAAAGATCTGGCGAGGGCTTTAGCGACGCGCTTTGAAAAACTGTCGGAGCAATGCCGCAGCAGCCGCTTCGCCCATCCCTGAATAGATTTCGGGCCGGTGGAGGCATTGCGGCTGCTCGAACACGCGCGCGCCGTGTTCGACCGCGCCGCCCTTGGGGTCGCTCGCCGCGTAGTACAGCTTGCCTATGCGCGCATGGACGATGGCGCCGGCGCACATGGCGCAGGGTTCGAGCGTGACCCAGAGTTCGCAGTCGGTCAGGCGTTCCTCGCCGAGCGCCTCGGCCGCCCGGCGAATCGCGAGGATTTCCGCATGGGCGGTCGGATCGCGGGTCTCGCGTGGAGCGTTATGGGCCTCGGCAATCACCTTCCCGCCGCGCGTCACCACCGCGCCCACGGGTACTTCGCCCGCCGCCGCCGATTGCTCGGCGAGGGCGAGGGCACGTTGCATGGGTTGCGACAGGGTCCAAGAAACCATAGCGGTGCCTCGCTAGCCCGCACGCTCGGAGGGTGCAACGTGCTTGACGATTCGCACCCTCGCCGCTATGCGCGCCGCTTTCCGGGACAAGAACGGACCCACACTGCTCCAGCGCAGCACGGGGAAGCTCGCCCGCCCATTCGAACGAGAGACGTATCATGTCGCGCATTTGCGAACTCACCGGCAAGGGTCGCCAGGTCGGCAACAATGTGAGCCACGCCAACAACAAGACCAAGCGGGTCTACCTGCCGAACCTGCAGAACGTCACGCTGATGAGCGAGAAGCTCGACCGCAGCTTCAAGTTCCGCGTTTCGACCCACGGCCTGCGTTCGGTCGAGCACAATGGCGGTCTCGACAACTGGCTGCTCAAGACCAGCGACGAGAAGCTGTCGGCCAACGCGCTCAAGGTGAAGCGCGAGCTGAAGAAGGCGAACGCCGCTTCCGCTTGAGGCACGCGGCGCCGCAGCGCCTTCGTGCAAGCGGGAATCGAAGGGCGCGCGGGTCTACTCGCGCGCCTTTTCGCGTTGCTGCCAGCGAAATTTGAGCAGCAGCGTACGCTGATACGACATGAAATTGTCGTCCGAGATCAGCCAGACGTGTTGGCCGTCGGCATCGTCGGTGATCGCCAGCCCTTCGTAATTGTCTCGCGGGATCGCGCTGCCAAACTCGGCGAGCATTCGGGCGGTGACAACCCCGTCCGCGTCACGCAGATCGACATCGAGCTCGGCGATCGCCGTTTCGAATCCCGGCGGGATGCTCCAGTCGAGCCGCCGCAACAGCACGAGTGCACGCCCCGCCCCTGCCGCAGCCGCATCGACCGGGCGGTATCCGGCGGGAATATCGACCAGCACGCTCTGCGATTGCGTGTCGCCTACCGGGTCGCCGGTGAACAGCACCGCTCGATGCCGCGATCCGCGCCAGCGTCGCGGACGCTCTTCAATCACGAGGAAACGCCCGTCCTCGAGGCGGACCAGCGATTCGGCGCCCGAATTGGCACCCCAATCTGCCATCGCGGTGGGGCGCACTGACTGTTCGGGCCGGTATTCAGGGCCCAGACGCACGATAGAATTGCGATATTCATAGCCCGCCCACGCGGTGCCGCTTTCTGGATCGACTGCCAGCGATTCGAGATCGCGTCCTTTCTTGTAGGACGCCTCGCCGCGCTCGAAGGGGCCGAACATCCCGGGCTGCCGGCTCTGGTCGGGTCGGTAGAAGTCGAGGCGGCGCCCGGTATCGCTACCCGCAAGGAATCGCCCCCCGGGCAGTGCGACCAGCGCCGAGAAGCCACCGAAGCGGAGAGGGTCGCCGGTCAGTTCCCAGGCGGACAGCAATGTGAAGTCGCCCGTAGTGCTCCGCTGTGCCGCGATCGGCGTCAGTGTCACCCCGGGTTGCAGCGCTCGCGGAAGAGGCGGGGATCGCACCCAGATGCCCGGAGCGAGCGCAAGTGCAAGCGCTGCGGCAAGGATGAGGCGCTTGGGGCGCATGCAAATCCTCTCTTCAATCCACTTCCGCAGGCGTCAACCGCTCAGCGCATCGGGCCGGTAAACAGCAGCGGATCGAGCCGCGAATTGCGCCATTTGAGGCTCCAGTGGAGATGCGGACCGGTGGCGCGCCCCGAAGAACCGATATCGCCGATATGCTGGCCCTGTCGCACAATATCCCCTTTGCGCACATGCAGTTGCGAAGAGTGGAGGAAGGCGCTGTTCAACCCCTGCCCGTGATCGATGATCAACAGCTTGCCCTCCAGGCTGAAGTCGTCTTCGGCAAGCACCACCACGCCATCTGCCGGCGCGACATAGGGAGTGCCGCTCCTGCCGGTCGAAATGTCGATCCCCGAATGATAGCTTCCCGGCTCGCCGCGGTAGATGCGCTGCGATCCGAATCGCCCCGAGATGCGCCCGGTGACGGGCCAGATGAAATCCTGCCGCCATCCCTCGGCGCCAGTCTCCTCAAGTCGCGCGTTCCAGATTGCGTCGAGTTCGGGCTGGCGCCGACGCATGAAGGACGCGCTTGCCCCGCCGGGCCTGCGCGCGACATTGACATGTTCGATATTCCAGTCGCGCCGGGCAACCTCGATCCGATGTACGCGCGTCTGCCCGTCGCGCGCTGTGAAAACCAGTTCGGCCGTCGCTTCGGCATCCCTGTCGAGCCCGATGAAGAAAGCGCGGTCCTGCGGATCGATCGGGAACGGGTCGCCGTTCAATGTTGCGGCAACCGTATCGAAGGGCGCGGTGCCCCTGATCCAGCCTCCCTGCTCATACTGTCCCGACAGCGTCGCGGGCGCGAGCGGTGGACCGGGAATCGGCGGCGTTGCCTCGGTGCTCCCAGTCGGGCGGGCCTGAGGCGCAGCCGGCGCATTGGCCGCGGCGTCCTCTATCGGGACCGTTTCCACCGGCTGCGCCGGAACGCAGGCCGTGGCAAGAATGAGGAGCGGCGCGACCCTCGCGGCAATCACGGCGCCATGCGCTCGGTGGCGAGCTGCGCGCTGGCATAAGCCTCCTGGTGTTCGACCGACCAGTAGCGCAGGTCCTCCAGCGGGATCGGCACCCCGCTCATCGCGCAGAAGACATGGTTGCCCGGACGCAGGACACGAAAGCCCGACGGGCCGTATTGCAGCTTGGCCTCGCCATTCGACGGCGCGGAATTCTTGTTCATCAGCATGGTGGCATCCCTAGCATTGGGGCGTCATCCGAACAAATCATCCTGCTTCGGCGGAGTTCCTGATTTGCGCGGCTTGCGGCGCGATGAGGTGGGGGGTGATACGCTGCCGGGCGTGACGTCGAGATCGCCGTCGCGGAACTTGAGGATGAGCGCCGCCTCCCCTGCTGCAGCCGCCTTGTCGGTGATGGTCCGCCCACCGGGACCGGTGACGCGCACATAGCCACGCGCGAGCGGGCGATCTGGGTGGAGCTGATCGGCAAGCCGCGCCAGCGCCGCCAACCGCTCGCGCCGCTCGGCCAGCGGGCGTTCGACTAGCACAGGCGCCAGCTTCTGCCCCGCGAGCGCGCGCTGCGCCTCGCGCAGATTGCGCTCGAGAACAGCCGGCGCGAGCCGCAGATTCGACAGCTTCTCGCGCCCCTGCGCCGCGCGGTCGCGCAGCCCCCGCCGCAACCGTTCGGCAAGATCGTCGAGAGCCTGCGCGTGCGGTTCCAAGAGCGCCTCGCGCCTGGGCAGCCGGTCGGCGCGCGCCTGCAGCCGCTCGCGTCCCAACTGCACGGGGCGCAGGATCGCACGCTTCTTGCGGGCTTCGAAATCGGCCAGCGTCGCACCGAGTTCGGCGCGCACCGGTACCGCGATCTCGGCGGCGGCAGTGGGTGTCGGCGCGCGGCGGTCGGCAGCATGGTCGGCCAGCGTCGTGTCGGTTTCGTGCCCGACCGCGCTGATCGTGGGAATTGCGCAGTCGGCGATCGCGCGAACCACGACTTCCTCGTTGAAGCTCCAAAGATCTTCGATCGAGCCGCCGCCGCGCGCGACGATCAGGAGATCGGGCCGGTCGGGGTGCCCCCGAGGCAAATCCGAAAAGCCCCGCACAGCACCTGCGACCTGCTCCGCGGCGCCCTGCCCCTGCACCAGAACCGGCCAGACGATGACGCGACTGGGGAACCGGTCTGCCAGTCGGTGGAGAATGTCGCGAATCACCGCTCCGGTGGGAGAGGTTACCACGCCGATGGTGCGCGGCAGGAATGGCAGCGGCTGTTTGCGTTCCTGTGCGAACCATCCTTCTGCCTGCAACCGCGCACGGGTCTTCTCGAGCAGCGCGAGCAGCGCGCCCTCGCCGGCCAGTTCCATGCGCTCGATGACGATTTGATATTTCGAGCGGCCCGGGTAGGTGGTGAGCTTGCCGGTAGCGACCACCTCGAGCCCGTCCTCGGGGGTGAACGGCAGGCGGCTCGTATTGCCACGCCACATGACCCCGTCGAGTACCGCCCTCTCGTCCTTGAGCGCGCAGTACATGTGTCCCGACGCCGCACGCTTTACCCCGGACAGCTCGCCGCGCAGCTGGACGAAGCCGAAGCGATCCTCCACCGTTCGTTTGAGCGCCTGCGATATTTCACTGACGGTCAGCGGCTCGGCGTTGTCGCCTGCACGCCCCTTCGCTACCAAGCTGGCATCATCTGCATTTGACGGGAAATCGCTTGCCATGAATATCCTTTTGCTTGGCTCGGGCGGCCGCGAACATGCGTTAGCATGGAAACTGGCGCAATCGCCGCTGTGCGACAAGCTGTGGGCCGCTCCCGGCAACCCGGGCATCGCGCAAGATGCCGAATGCGTCGCACTCGATGCGGGCGACCATGACGCGGTAGTCGATTTCTGCCGCGATCGGGATATCGGCCTCGTCGTGATCGGTCCGGAAGCGCCGCTGGTCGATGGTCTGGCCGACACCTTGCGCGGTGCCGGGATCGACACTTTCGGTCCCTCGCAAAAGGCTGCGCAGCTCGAAGGCAGCAAGGGCTTCACCAAGGAGCTTTGCAGGCGTGCGAATATTCCCACCGCACGCTACGAGCGTTGCACCTCGCTCGAGGCGGCCTGGGGTGCGCTCAAGAAATTCGACCCGCCCTTCGTACTCAAGGCCGACGGGCTTGCCGCAGGCAAGGGCGTGGTCATCGCCGAGACGCGCAAGGATGCGCAGCATGCGCTGAACGAAATGTTCGATGGCAAGTTCGGCAGCGCGGGCAGCGAAGTGGTGATCGAGCAGTTCCTCACCGGCGAAGAGGCGAGCTTCTTCGCCTTGACCGATGGCACCGCCATCGTCCCCATCGGCACCGCGCAAGATCACAAGCGCGTGGGCGAGGGCGATACCGGTCCCAACACCGGCGGCATGGGCGCCTATTCGCCCGCGCCGGTGCTGACCGAGGCGCTGCGCGATCAGGTGATGCACGAGATTGTCGAACCGACCGTGCGGACCCTGCGCGAGGAAGGCATGCCCTATTCGGGCGTGCTCTATGCCGGTCTCATGCTGACGAACGACGGCCCGCAGCTGATCGAATACAATGCGCGTTTCGGCGATCCCGAATGCCAGGTGCTGATGATGCGGCTCGAAAGCGATCTCGTCGAACTGATGCAGGCCTGCGCACAAGGCACGCTGGGCGAGGTAGCGGCGCCGGTCCTGGCGGACGAGTTCGCGCTGACCGTCGTAATGGCCGCCGAGGGCTACCCCGACACGCCCAAGAAGGGTGGCACGATCAACCTCGGCGAGGCGGAAGCGAATGGGGCGAAAGTCTTCCACGCCGGGACAAAGCTGGAGGGCGAAATCCTAACCTCGAGCGGTGGCCGCGTGCTCAACGTGACCGCGCGCGGGGCCAGCGCGACCGAAGCGCAGGCCAGCGCCTATGCCGCGGTCGACGCGATCGATTTCGCTGACGGCTTCTGCCGCCGCGACATCGGCCAGCGCGAAGTGCGGCGGGAGCGGGGATGATAGCTGAGTGCGAAAGGATCAGGAATTCGATTCGCATATGAAAGTCTTCAAGTTCAATCGATTTGGGCTGCTCGTGCTGTGCGCTGTTCTCGCGTACATTCCAGTCGAGGCGATCTACCAATTCATTGCAAATGGGGGCGTCGATTGGTGGCGCTTGGGTCAAGGAAGGATCAAACTTCCTTTCTGGTTGGCCTTTGGCTTTGTCCTTCCGGTCTTCCTCTATACTCTTTTCTTCTTGGGCGTCCCGGCGATAACCGCGATATTGCGAGGCTACGAGTTCAAGCTAGATGGCGATATATTGATTGTAAGCGGCCATCCAATTCCCCGGCACACAATCCAATCTGTCCGCAAATCCAGGCTCGGCGGATTGCTGCTGCGGACCACCCACGGCAAACTCTTCCGATTCCAGCCGGACCTGTCCTCCGGCGGCACGAAGGCTTTCAATAAATGGGCTGGCGATCTTGCGAGTGAATTAGCGTAGCATTTCGTCCGGAAGGAATACGCTTTCGAGCGGGACCGACGCGAGAGTGATGTCTGCGCTCAGCCCAGCTTGTCGGCCACCAGCGCCTTCAAATCCGCTTCGCTACGGGCGCCGTAGTGCGAGATGATCTCGGCGGCGCAGATCGAGCCCATACGCAGGCATGTCTCGAGGCTTTCGCCGCGCGAGTGGCCGGTGAGAAAGCCGGCGGCAAACAGGTCGCCTGCGCCGGTACGAAGCTGGACGGCCAAACGCTGACCGACAGCGATGGACGCGTGCTCAAAGTGACCGCACGCGGGGCCAGCGCGAAGTGCGCAGGGAGCGCACATAGGCCGGCCATTCTTGACCGTGTGTGCGGTTCTCCGAGCGCCATGTCTGCAAGACTCCAGAGGGCTCGTAGAATCGCGTAGCGACGTTGCTCGTACACGCCCTCTCTGGTAGGTCTGGATCTTCCTCCAGGAGGGTTGATGTGAATCAATTCGATCCCAGCATCGTCTCGTCTCCCTCCGTTGAGGACGCTGTTTCGATATTGATCGAAGCATCCCGGGTGGTCGGAAGAGACTACTTTCCGGTAGCCGTTCAAGGGCTTGCCACGGCACTCAATGTCAGATGGGCCTTCGTTTGCGGCTTCGATCCCGCGATCCCCGACGAGGCATCGACCATTGCCTTCTGGGACAATGGCCCCGCCGAAAATTTCGTCTACGGACTCCTGAACACGCCCTGTGCCGACGTCGTGTCGCAGGGAATGTGTTGCTACGCCGACGACATCACCAGCCTTTTCCCGCTCGACGACATGCTCGTGGACATGGGCGCGAAGAGCTACGCCGGGACGGCACTCAGGTCCCTGGATGGCCGCGTCTTGGGACTGGTTGCGGTTCTCGACGAAAAACCATTCGCCGACCCGCGCGCGGTCGAAGAGATCGTCGGGCTTTTCGCCGGGCGTGCGGCCGCGGAACTGGAGCGCCTGGCCACCTCTTCGCTCAACGAACGGCTCGGCAAGATCGTTGAGGATTCGGTTAGCGAGGCCTACGTCTTCGACAGCAAATCCTTCCGGTTCGAACTGGTGAACCGGGGCGCACGAGAAAACTTGGGCTACACGATGGAGGAGTTGCGCGGCCTGACGCCGTGGGACCTCAAGCCCGAGTTCTCGCGCGAACAGTTCATTGCCCATGTCGAGCCGCTGCGCGCTGGCCGGATACCCTCGCTCAAGTTCGACACGATCCACAAGCGAAAGGACGGAACGACCTATCCGGTTTCGGTGCAGCTCCAGCATTTCGCCGATGCCGGCAACGTATTTTTCGCGTCGATCACCGACGAGACCGAACGCAAGCAGCGGGAGGAACATGAGAAGCTCATCCTCAACGAGATGAACCATCGTGCGAAGAACGTGCTGTCGGTCGTTCAGGTGCTTGCGCGGCAGAGCGCCAAACGCAATCCGGAGGATTATATCGCTCGCTTCGAGGCGCGCATCGCCGGCCTGTCTGCAAGCCACGATATCCTCGTGCAGAACGCCTGGCAGGAGGTTCCCTTCGAGGAGATCGTCCGCTCCCAGCTGGGCCATTTCCAGCACCTTATCGGAGGGCGGATCTCGCTTGACGGGCCTCCGTTCACAATCCCCGCTGCGGCAGCTCAGGCTTTCGGACTGGCCTTGCATGAACTTGCGACCAACGCTGCCAAGTATGGGGCGCTTTCGACCGACAACGGAAAGATCGGCATCCGGTGGGAGCAAGTCGAACGGGATGCGGAGCAGCGCTTCCAGCTGGTGTGGCACGAAAGCGATGGCCCGGCGGTGTCCAAGCCCGCCGCGACCGGTTTCGGTTCTTTCATGATCGAAAGGAACCTCGCTGCCCAATTCGATTGCGAGGTCGAAATGGATTTCGATCCTGCGGGCCTTGTCTGCACTCTGAGCGCGCCCGCTGCGAAGGTCCTGTCCTCCTAGTCGGCTGCGTGCACGACGCCGCAACAGCAACGGCAGCACGCTTTCGAGTTCGATAGAAACTCAGCCCAGCTTTTCGGCCACCAGCGCCTTCAGATCCGCCTCGCTGCGGGCACCGTAGTGCGAGATGATCTCGGCGGCGCAGATCGCGCCCATGCGCAGACAGGTCTCGAGGCTTTCTCCACGCGCGTGGCCGGTGAGAAAGCCGGCAGCGAACAGGTCGCCCGCGCCGGTGGTGTCGACCACTTTCTCGACCGGTTCGGCGGCGACTTCGGCGCGCTTGCCATTGGCGATCCCGACTGCGCCCTTGGCGCTGCGGGTCGCGACGAGCACGGGGACTTTGTCTTTCAGCATGGCGAGACCGGCTTCGAAATCGTCAGTGCCGGTCAGCGTGGCAAGCTCATGTTCGTTGACGAACAGGATGTCGATCTGCCCCTCTTCGATCAACGCGCGGAAATCGTCGCCATGACGCTCGATCACGAAACTCTCGCTGGCTGTGAAGGCGACCTTGCGGCCTGCTTTGCGCGCCACTTCGATCGCGCGGCGCATCGCGCTGCGCGGTTCTTCGGGATCCCACAAATAGCCTTCGAGGTAGAGGATGCCTGCGCTCGCGATCAGCTCGTCGTCGAGCGCCGCGGGCGGCAGGAACTGGCTCGCGCCGAGAAAGGTGTTCATCGTCCGCTCGCCATCGGGCGTCACGAAAATCAGGCAGCGCGCGGTCGAGGGCTGGCCCTCGCGTGCGGGCGTGTCGAAGTCGATCCCGACGGCGCGGATGTCGTGACTGAAAACATCGCCCAGCTGGTCGGTTGCGACCTGGCCGACGAAGGCACACTGCGCGCCGAGCGCGCTCATGCCGGCGAGCGTATTGGCCGCCGACCCGCCCGAGATTTCCCGCGCCGGACCCATCGCTTCGTAGAGACGGCGCGCGCCGTCCTCGTCGACCAGCGTCATCCCGCCCTTGTTGAGGTCGAGCTCGTCGATCAGTTCGTCATCGCAGGGGGCCATCACGTCGACGATGGCATTGCCGATGGCGATCACGTCGTAACGCGGTTCAGGGCGGGATTGGGTCATGGGGGCTCCGGGAGGGAATAGTCAGTGCGTCGGGCGCCGTTAGCGGTTCGTTGCGAGGAGTCCAAGGGCGGCGTTGACTTGCGCCAGGGCGGCGCGCATCCCTCGCGCTGCATGATGTCGCTCCCCGCCGCCCTCGCCCTCTCGCTGCGCCAGCTCGGTGATCCGGCGATTCTCAGGATCCTCCTCAAGACGGCCCTGATAACGCTGGTGAACTTCCTTGCGGGTGGCGCAGCGCTTTATGTCGTTGTCGAGCGCGCGATCGGCAGCGTCACCGATGCCGACACATTCGGCCTCGGTGCACTGCTGGCGCTGGCGGGCATGATCCTGGCGGGATGGTTCCTGTTCCGCGTCGTCGCGCTGTTCGTCCTCCAGTTCTTCGCCGAAGAGGTGGTCCGCGCGGTGGAAGGACGGCATTATCCCGCCGCGGCGCAGACGGCGCGCGCCATCCCGTTTTCCGAAGAGGCGGGGAACGCGCTGCGCTCGCTGCTGCGCACCGTGCTCGCCAATGCGGCCGCGTTGCCCGTTGCCGGGGCGCTGCTGGTGACCGGGATCGGGGCTGCGGCGGTGTTCTGGGCGGTAAATGCCTATCTGATCGGGCGCGAGCTGCGCGACATGGTGTGGCTGCGCCACCGCGTGGACTCTGCCGAAATCGCCCCGATGGGCGCTGCGAAACGGTTCCTTTTGGGCGGCGTGGTCATGGCGCTGCTCGCAATACCTTTCGTCAATCTGATTGCGCCGATATTAGGCGCTGCCAGCGCGACCCACCTGGTCCACCGCGCCCGCGAGAAAGGTTCGAATGCGTAAGTCCGCCCTGTTGCTCCTGCCGTTGCTTGGTGCGTGCACAACTGTGCCCGCGAGCAGTCCATCTGCACCGCCGGTCCCGCGGGCGGCAGCCTCGCCACCTCCCCAGGAAGTGCGCGTTGCCCCGACCACGCAAGCGTTTCGTGCGCCACGCGTTATGAACCTGCCGGGACTCGAGGGCGTGATCGGCAGGAACGAAACGGCGCTGGCCAACCTGTTCGGCCCACCGCGCCTGAGCGTGACGGAGGGCGATGCGAGGAAGCTCCAGTTCGTGGGCGAAGCCTGCGTGCTCGATGTGTACCTGTATCCGCTCGAGCCGCGCGGCGAACCGAGCGCAACCTATGTCGATGCACGCCGTGCGAGCGATGGTCTCGACGTCGATCGCGCGGCCTGTGTGCAGGCACTCAAGCGCTGATCCGCCCTTCGCGGTTCAGATTCAGACCATGAAACTTTCGCCGCAGCCACACGCGCCCTTGGCGTTCGGATTCTCGAATACGAAACCGGCGGTGAAATCGTCTTCGACCCAGTCCATCGTGCTGCCGACGAGGTAGAGCACGCTGGCGCCGTCAATATAGAACACACCGCCGGGCGTCTCGATCTTCTCGTCGAACTTCGCCTCTTCGGACACGTAGTCGACCGAATAGGCCAGCCCCGAACAACCGCGGCGCGGGGTCGAGAGCTTCACACCGATCGCATCCTCGGGCGCCTTGGCCATCAGATCGGCGACGCGCTGCTCGGCGGCCTTGGTCAGCACGACGGCAGCCTTGGGCGCGGGCCGGGTCTTGGTATCGCTCATCACAGCATCCCCAGTTCGAGGCGCGCTTCGTCGGTCATCTTGTCGGGGCCCCAGGGCGGGTCCCAGACCAGATTGACCTCGGCATCGCGTACGCCGGGCACGCTGGCGGCACGCAGTTCGACTTCGCCCGGCATGGTTTCGGCAACCGGGCAATGCGGCGTGGTCAGCGTCATGGTGATGGTCACGTCGCTCTCGTCGTCGACCTCGACACCGTAGATCAGACCGAGGTCGTAGATGTTGACCGGGATTTCCGGATCGTAGATTTCCTTGAGCGCGGCAACGACCGCCTCGTAGAGATCGCCACCGGGCTCTCCGGCAGGCACGTTCTCGGGCTTCTTTTGCAGGAAGCCTTCGAGATAGTCGCGCTTACGTTCCATCGTTTCGCGCGGCGTCTCGTCGGGATCGACGGCATCTTCCACCCGCGCGCGCGGCGGCTTTGCCGCGACGTCGACCGGCGAAGGCGCCGCAATGAAATCGGTATCGTTGTTCGTTTCTTCGCTCATCCGAAGATCCTCTGGGTACGCTCGATGCCGCGCAGCAGCGCAGCGATATCGGTTTCGTCGGAATAAAGCCCGAAGCTGGCCCGGGCGGTGGCAGGGACGCCGAGATGGTCCATCAGCGGCTGCGCGCAGTGGTGGCCGGCACGGATCGCGACATTCTCTTCATCCAATATGGTGCCGAGATCGTGCGGGTGAACCCCTTCGATCGCAAAGCTCACGATGCCGGCGCTTTCCTCCGGCCCGAACAGCGTCACCGAATTGAGCGAACGGAGCTCGTCGCGCAGCTGCTTCGCCAGCGCGCTTTCATGCGCGAAAAGCTGATCGGGGCCCAGCGCGTCGACGTAGTCGATCGCCGCGTGCAGCGCGATCGCCTCGGTGATCATCGGTGTGCCCGCCTCGAAGCGCTGCGGCGGCGGGGCGTAAGTGGTCTTTTCGAAAGTCACGCGGTCGATCATCGCGCCGCCGCCCTGCCAGGGGGGCATGGCATCGAGGATTTCCTCGCGCGCCCACAGCACGCCGATCCCGGTCGGGCCATAGATCTTGTGCCCCGAGAAAGCGTAGAAATCGCAATCGAGCGCAGCCATGTCGAGCGTCATGCGCGGGGCGGCCTGGCAGCCGTCGAGCATGATCTTCGCGCCGACCGAATGGGCGAGGTCCGCCGCGGCCCGCGCATCGAGCACGCTCCCGAGCACGTTCGAGACATGCGCCAGCGCCACCATCTTCGTGCGCGGGGTCAGCAGCGCTTCGAGCGCGCCCAGGTCAATTCGCCCGTCCTCGGTCAGCGGGCAGACGTCGATCTGCGCACCGGTCCGCTCGGCGACCATCTGCCAGGGCACGATGTTCGAATGGTGTTCGAGCGTCGAGAGGACGATCCGGTCGCCCTCGCCGATATTGGCCATCCCCCAGCTCGCGGCGACGAGGTTGATCGCCTCGGTCGCGCCGCGCACGAAAACAACCTCGTTCTCGGACCCGGCACCCATGAATTCGGCGACACGACGGCGCGCCGCTTCATAGCCGAGCGTCATCTGCGCGCTGCGCCCGTAAACACCGCGGTGCACCGTCGCATAGTCCCGCCCAAGCGCGCGCGACATCGCATCGATCACCGCCTGCGGCTTCTGCGCCGAGGCGGCCGTGTCGAGATAATGCCACGGCTGTCCGTCGGCGGTGACGAGACCGGGAAAATCGGCTTTCAGGCCTTCGGGCCGGGAGAGGGCGACCGCTTCGTTCACAGCGCCTTGTCCACCTTGTCGAGCGCGACCTGCATCATCGCCTCGCGCGTCTCGTCATCGTCGAGCGCGACCAGTGCATCGCCGAGGAAAGCCTGCACCAGCAGCCGTCGCGCAAGGTCGGGCGAGAGCCCGCGTGCGGCCATGTAGAACCGCGCGGTCTCGTCGAGCTGGCCGACGCTGGCGCCGTGGGCGCATTTCACGTCGTCGGCGAAAATCTCGAGTTGCGGCACGGCATTCACGCTCGCGCCCTTCTCGAGCAGCAGGCCCTTAAAGTCCTGCGCCGCATCGGTTTTCTGCGCGTCGCGCACGACATCGATATTGCCGAGGAAATTGCCCGTGCCGTGGCCCCAGTGGACGCTGCGGACAGTCTGGTTGCTGGTCGCCTCGGGCGCGACATGCACCGTGCGGGTCACGAATTCGCGCACCGTCTCGCGTCCGCCTACGGTAATCCCGCCGAACTCGAAATGCGCACCCTTGTGCAGCGTCACCTCGACTTCGAGCCGCGCGTATTCGGCCGAGGCGAGCACCGCGAAGAGCTCGCAACTCGCACCCTCGCCGACGGTCACGCGCCAGCGGTGCAGTTCGGTGGGCTTGGTGGCCTCGCCATCGGCGATCACCAGCGTCTCGCGAACGCTCTCGCCTGCCGCGATATCGATCGTGCGCCAGGCATCGAGGTTCTCACCCTGGAGGCGCTCGACGCGCGAATAGCGCCACGCTTCCTCGCGACGGGTAGGAAGTTCGGCTGCTTCAGGCATCGGCCATCACCGCGTCGTAGCCCTCGTTCTCGAGCTCGACCGCGAGCTCGGGGCCGCCGGTCTTCACGATCCGACCCTTGGACAGGATCGAGACCTTGTCGGGTTTCACCACTTCGAGCAGCCGCTGGTAGTGGGTGATCAGCAGCACGCCCTTGGCGGGATCGCGCATGATCGCGTTGATGCCCTCGCCGACCACGCGCAGCGCATCGATGTCGAGGCCGCTGTCGGTTTCGTCGAGCACCGCGAACTTGGGATCGAGAATGCCCATCTGGACCATTTCGGCGCGCTTCTTCTCACCGCCCGAGAAGCCAACGTTGACGTGGCGCTTGAGCATTTCGGGATCGAGCTTGAGCAGGCCCGCCTTGTCCTTGGCGAGCTTGAGGAACTCGCCGCCGGTGAGCGGTTCTTCGCCGCGCGCCTTGCGCTGCGAATTGAGCGCTTCGCGCAGGAACTGCAGGTTCGAGACGCCGGGAATCTCGACCGGGTACTGGAAGCCGAGGAACAGGCCCGCCGCCGCGCGCTCGTGCGGTTCGAGGTCGAGCAGGTCCTGCCCGTTGAACTCGACCGACCCCTGCGTCACCTCGTAACCGGGCCGCCCGCCCAGCACGTAGGCGAGGGTCGACTTGCCCGCGCCGTTGGGGCCCATGATCGCATGGACCTCGCCCGCGGGCACGGTGAGGCTGAGGCCGTTGAGGATGGTCTTGCCGTCGATTTCGGCGTG
>JBFOLW010000048.1:0-2076 GCA_040830305.1 Erythrobacter sp. | reverse complement strand
GCGAGGCGTTTCCCTTGCCGGCCCCGCCGTTCGCCGAAATCGCGCGGTGGGATTCGCAATGGGGAAGCGCGGTGGAACGCAATTCGGTTGGGGCGATCCCGCGCGCCTCGCCGAGCGCTTGCAGCATCGAACAGGCGGCGATCGGGAGGATCACCAGCGTTCCGGTCAGTACACCGAGCGACTGGCTGGGCAGGGCCTTGCGCCGCAGGGCTTCGAAGATTGGAGCGACGCCAATCTTGGCCGGCGTGAACTCGTCGGTTTCGCGGCGCGGCAGGTCGCTGGCACGGACATGGTCGGCGAGAATGACCATGCGCAGTTCCGCGCCTAGCTGAGCGGCTTCGGCCTCGGCAATCTGGCCGATGCTGGCGATCTTGGCCCGGTCGCCCGCCATCATCCGGACGATCCGCCTTGTTTCGCCGAGACGCACGCGCTCCCCCTCGATCAGGCCGTTCCGGTGCAACCGGTCGGCGAGCGCCTTGCGGGCATCGGCCTCGAGAGGACTGCCTTCACCGAGATCGTGGAGAAGCGCATTGAGCAGCGCCTCGAACCAGCGTTCGCTTTGTTGGGGGGCGGAAGCTGCGTCGACGCCGAGCAGTCGCAGCGGCTCACTTGGCAGCTCGCGCCCCAGGGCGGACAGGTGCACAAGCATGGCCGAGAGGATCGTCGGATCGTCGAGGATCGGTTCGAGGTGATCAAGCGGCTGGCACAGCCAGGGATGGTCTTCGATCGCGTCGGCCAGCGCTTCATTGGCGCGCAGGTCGGTCACCAGCTCGGCGATTGCCGCGCGTCGCTGGTCGAGCAGGCCGAGAAGGTCCGGACTGGGGCGCGAGAAGACGACGTGATCCTGATGCGGGCACAAGTCGCCATTGCGGACCAGCTCGGGGATGCCGATCTCGATATCGATCGGGCCGCAAGCCTCCTCGAACCGGCGCCATTCCGCAAGCGGCGCATCATAGGGCGGCGTGGCAGTGAGCGCGACGATGCGCACGTCCTCGAGCTCCGCGATCAGCGCATCGAGCGCGCGCCACCACTCTCGGCGAAGATGGTGCGCTTCATCCAGCACTAGCGTGATCGGCCCGTGCGCCTGCGCCCAGTCGAGCAGTGCCGAGAAGCGCGCCAGCTCCGCTTCGGCCCAGATCGCGTGGAGCGACTGGTAGGTCACGCAGGTAAGCTGCGCAGGGGTTTCGAGCGAATGCGAGACAATTCCGGCTTTCGGTGCCTCTGCCATGAACAGTGGTACCAGCCGCTCGGCCCACTGGTTGCGGATCGTCAGCGATGGCGCGAGCACGATGGCCGGTCGTGCGATCCGCCGGACGAGTTCGAGCCCGAGTACGGTCTTTCCCGAACCCGGCGCTGCGACGATATTGATCCGGTGATCGTCAAGATGCTGCTCGAACTCGTCAAGAACACGCTGCTGGTAGTCTCGCCAGGTCCCGGTGAAGTGCATCGCTTCGAGCATCGCAACCGCATGCCGCTTGACGGAGCGGGTTCAAAGACTGTCAGTTGCCTTTTGCGCAGACTTTCGCTGCTACGTGCAGGTCGCATCCGATCTCGATGATACCGGACAACCGGTTGCGCCGTCCCGCAGCGTCCCCTCGGCATCAAGGCATTCCCGGATGCCGCTGGTAGTTGATGCAGATCAAGGTGCGGCTGCACGGGTGGTGTATGGTATCACCACAAGCCGGGACGCGGCCCTGTGGCCCTCCTGCCAATGGGAGACGACGCGATGAAGACCATCCTATTCAACGCCGCCAGTGATGCGGGCTTTTCCGGACGGCTCGACGCGGTGCTCGATCTCGCGCGCACCTTCGATGCGCATGTCACGCTGCTGCACGCGATCCCCTACGAAGCCGCCGGGGCGATCGATTTCCATGGTGCGGCCTTTGCCGCCATGGTCCCCTACTGGCGCAAGGTGGCCGAAAAGCTGCGCGAGAAGACGCTCGACGACCTGTCGAACGAGGGTGTCTCGTGGAACTGGGTCGAGGCTGCGGGGCCGGTGGCGCTGGCAATGCTGCGCGAATCCTCGCTCCACGACCTTGCCGTGGTCAGCGCGCGCGATCCCAATGCGCCCGAGGG
>JBFOLW010000047.1:0-3138 GCA_040830305.1 Erythrobacter sp. | reverse complement strand
TTGGTTCGAAAATGCACTTGCACGGGAAAGGGTCAAGCCTGTTACAGACAGGCTATCCACAGCCTTTCCACCGAGCCGCAAACAAGTCCTTTAGCAATGACCGTCACCCGCTTCGCTCCCAGCCCCAACGGGCCGCTGCATTTGGGCCATGCCTATTCGGCGATCGTCGCGCATGATCTGGCGCAGGAGGCGGGTGGGCGGTTCCTGCTCAGGATCGAGGATATCGACGGTCCGCGCTCGCGCCCCGAACTGGCCGACGAATTCCGCCGCGACCTCGAGTGGCTCGGGCTCGAATGGGAAGAGGTCCCCACGCAGTCGACCCGGCTGGCGACCTACGAGGCGGCCGCGCAGGGGCTGCTCGAGCGCGGCTATCTCTACCCCTGCACCTGCACCCGCGCGGAGATCGAGGCGCTCGAGCCGCGGCTGGGCTCGCAGGGCGCGATCTATCCCGGCAGCTGCAAGGGGCGGCTGCTCGATCCGACCAAACCTGCTGCGCTGCGGCTCGATCTCGACCGGGCGCTGGCCGATGCGGGCGAACTGGCCTGGGAAGACGATCTCGCCGGACGGCAAGTCGCCGATCCGCGCGAGGCGGGGGATGTGGTTATCGTGCGTAAGGATGCCCCGGCGAGCTACCACCTTGCCGCGACGCTCGACGATGCAGCGGACGGCGTGACCCTGGTAACCCGCGGGCAGGACCTGTTTCCCGCAACGCATATCCACCGGCTGTTGCAGGCGCTGCTCGGCCTGCCCGTGCCGCGCTGGCATCACCACGCGCTGCTTCTCGACGGGGACGGGCAGAAGCTGGCCAAGCGCCGCGGATCGCCCTCGCTGGCGGATCGCCGCAATGGCGGCGAGGATGGTCTGTTGCTTGCAGAGCAACTGCGCTTGCACAGTTTTCCGTCTGGTATTTCGCTGCTGAGCGCCTAAATCCTAGGCCATGACAACCTTTCTCACCATCGCACTCGTCATCCTCATGGTTCTCGTGGTCGCCTCGCTTATCCGCGGGATCGTGGCCTTCATGAAGAGCACGAAGATCGACCTGGAAAGCGGTGAGCAGACCGACGCGACCGATATGCAGCTGATGCAGAACAAGATGATGTTCGCTCGCATCAAGTACCAGGCGCTCGCTGTGGTGGTGGTTGCGGTGATCCTCGCTATCGCCAACTGAACTGCACCGCCGCGTGGTCAAGCTTACCAAGATTTACACCCGCACCGGCGATGACGGGACGACCGGTCTCGTCGATGGCTCGCGCCTGCCCAAGCACGATGCGCGCATGGAAGCTATCGGTGCGGTGGACGAGGCGAATTCGGCGCTCGGCCTTGCTGCGGTGGCGCTGGCCGAAGGCGAACTTGCCGACCCGCTCTATCGCATCCAGAACGACCTGTTCGACCTCGGGGCCGACCTTGCGACGCCTGCCGCGCAAGATGACGATTTCGCGCCGTCCGAAATGGTCCTGCGGATCGTTTCTGCGCAGGTCGGGTGGCTCGAACAGGCCATCGACGCTGCCAACGCCCGGCTCGAGCCGCTGACCAGCTTCGTGCTGCCGGGCGGGAACGAGGCGTCGGCGAGGCTCCATGTCGCGCGGGCCGCCGCTCGCCGGGCTGAACGCGCGATGACCGCCATGGCCGCTGAAATCCCCACGAACCCGCAGGCGCTGGCCTATATCAACCGCCTGTCGGATTACCTTTTCGTGCTCGCCCGCGTGGCCAATGACGACGGGCAGGGCGGCGTGAAGTGGATACCCGGCGCCAACCGCTGAACCGCGCTAGCCAGCGCCCCGTACCTTCGCTAGACCCCGCGCCTTGCTGCACATGCGAAGGGAAATCTCGATGAACGATACGGTCGCCATTATCGGTGCGGGACAGATGGGTTCCGGCATTGCGCAGACCGTGGCCGCACACGGCATGAATGTGCTGCTGGCCGATGTCAGCCTCGACGTCGCCGAGAAGGCGCATGCGGGGATCGACAAGGCGCTGGGCAGGCTGGTCGGCAAGGGCAAGATCGAAATCGCCGATGCCGAAGCGACGCTCAAGCGTATCACCCCGGTCGGCGACTACGCGCCGATGAAGGATGCCAGCCTGATCGTCGAAGCGGCGACCGAAAAGGAAGCGATCAAGCAGGCGATCTTCGAGAAGGCCGGAGAAATGCTCGCACCCGATGCGATCATGGCTTCGAACACCAGTTCGATCCCGATCACCCGCATGGCCAATTACTCGCCCGACCCTGCGCGCTTCATCGGGCTGCACTTCTTCAATCCGGTACCCGTGATGAAGCTGATCGAGGTCATTCCGGGCCTTGCCACCGCGCCAACGACCACCGACCGCACGACGGCCTTTGCCGAACGCCTCGGCAAAGAGGTGGTGCTGTCGCAGGACGAGCCCGGTTTCGTGGTCAACCGTATCCTCCTGCCGATGATCAACGAGGCGGTCTTCGTGCTCGGTCAGTCGACCGCGGGGATCGAGGATATCGACAAGGGTTGCCGCCTCGGTCTCAACCACCCGATGGGGCCGCTGCAACTGGCCGATTTCGTCGGGCTCGATACCTGTCTCGACATCATCATGGTGCTTTACAAGACCACCCGCGATGCCAAGTACCGCCCTGCACCGCTGCTGGTGAAATATGTCGAGGCCGGCTGGCTCGGCCGCAAGACGGGACGCGGCTTCTACGATTACTCGGGCGAAGTGCCGGTTCCGACGAGGTAGGTTGTTGCGTGCGGTCAGGACATCCGTCCTGACCTTGCTGTTCCATCCCACTCCCCCTCCCGGCCACCCACGGCACGGTATCTTGTTGGGTGGCCGGGAGGGGGAGTGGGATGGAACAGCCGCAAGCCTTCAACGGACGTCGAAGGCGCACCTCATAAACAACGGAACCCTATCCCCACGCTCCCCGTTTCTCCACCAAAGGAGATTTCGAATGAGCGACACCAAAGCCGAAAGCCAGGAGATGCGCCAGTCGGGCCTTGCCCCCGAAACGCATAATGACGAGCAGGACGATCACCGCAGCCAGTCTCAGGAAGTGGCCGAGCAGGCGCAAAAGCAGACCGGCGAGACTGCGTCGCCTACCGAAAGCGCGAAGAGCGACAATTCGTCGGGCCTGATGGGCGATTCCACGCAGGATACGATCGACCACATGCGCGA
>JBFOLW010000046.1:0-5689 GCA_040830305.1 Erythrobacter sp. | reverse complement strand
CTTCTGGCTGCCCGCATGTCTGTCCGTCACGCTCGCTGCCTGCAGCGCTGGCGCGGATGACGGCATCGTCGACGTCGCCTTCATCGCCGGAGCCGAAGATCTGGAAGCCGAGGGCGTCAGGCTCGGCTATGCCGGACAACATGTGCGCGCTGCGCTATCAACCGGCCTCGTCAGGATCGACTCGCGCGGTCAGGTCGTGCCCGGGGTGGCGGAACGCTGGATCGTTACCGACAACGGTGCCAGCTACATCTTTCGCATCAATGAATTCGATCTCGCCGACGGGACACGGCTGACCGCACAGGCGGTTCGCGACGCACTCCAGCGCCGAATGCGCCAATTGCGGGGTACGTCGCTGGGTCTCGACCTCGAGAAAATCCGGGATGTTCGCGCGATGACCGGGCGTGTGATCGAAATCCGCCTGACCAGTCCGATGCCCGATTTCCTCCAGCTGCTAGCGCAACCCGAACTGGGTATCGATCTCGGTGCCAACAGAGCGGGCCTGATGGCGCGCAGTACCGAGGATGGGGTGATGACGCTGGCCCCGCTGCGACCCGAACAGCGCGGTCTGCCCGAGCAGCCCGGTTGGGAGGAAATCGTGCGTGAAGTGCGCGTCCATGCTGCCGGCGCGGAGCAGGCCACCGAAGGGTTCTCGCAGGCGACTTTCGACCTCGTTTTGGGAGGCCGGCTCTCAAACCTCCCGCTGGCCAGTACCGGTCCTCTCTCGCGCGGGAATGTCCGGCTGGACGCAGCGGTCGGCCTGTTCGGGCTCGATGTGCGCAGGACGACCGGTTTCCTCGGCTCGAGCGGCACCCGCGAGGCGCTGGCCATGTCGATCGATCGGGCGGCGTTGATGGCGCCTTTTAACATCGGCGGATGGAGCCCATCGACGCGGATCGTGCCGGTCGCGCTGTCGACATCCCCCCAACCGCCGGGCGAGCGCTGGGCGGCGCAGTCGCTCGAACAGCGCCGCAGCGTGGCGCGTCAGCGCGTGGCGCAATGGCGCGCGGGAAGCGGACGCGAACCGCGCGTCTCGATCTACCTTCCCGAAGGCCCTGGCTCGGACCTGCTGTTCGAGGGGCTGGCGGAAAACTTCGCCGCGATCGGCGTGTCTGCCTCGCGCGCAGCCACCGCCGAAGCTGCCGACCTGAGCCTGCGCGATCGCGTCGCGCGCTATGCTTCGCCGCGCTGGTTCCTCAACCAGTTCAACTGCGAGATCCGGCAATCGCAATGCAGCGAGGATGCCGACTACCTCGTGTCGCTCGCGCTCGACGCCAAGGATGGGAGCGAAGAGAGCTCTTATCTCTACGAAGCCGAGACCTCGCTGCTGGCGGCCAATCTCTACATCCCGCTGGGTGCGCCGATCCGCTGGTCGCTGGTGCGGGCGGATATCGACGCTTTCAGCGAAAACCCGTGGAACATCCATCCCTTGTTCCCGCTCTCGCGTGCTCCCATCTAACGGCAATGGAAAATCCGAATCGTCCACGCCCGATGGGCATCGAACTGCCGACCGGAACCGATCCGGTTTCGATCCGCAAGCGGATCGAGGCGATGGAGTACCTGCTCGAGCGCAGCATGGTCGTGCCGGGAACCAAGTTTCCGATCGGCCTCGACACGATCATCGGTTTCGTCCCCGTGCTCGGCGACATCGTGACCGCGGCGCTGTCCGCCTATATCGTATGGGAGGCCAAGAACCTCGGCCTGCCGCGCTGGAAGCTGTGGCGCATGATCGGCAATGTCGCGATCGACAGCACAATCGGGGCGGTGCCGGTCGTCGGCGATGCCTTCGACGTGGTCTATCGCTCGAACACCAAGAACCTGCGGATCGTGAAAAAGCATCTCGACAAGCATCATCCGCAGACGCGGGTGATCGAGGGGTAGGGCGGAGAGCTAGTTTCATCCGCGACCATTGCGCGCTAGGGCCCTCGGCCATGGCAAGCGACGTCACCTATTCGAGCTATCTCGACCTCGACCGCATCCTTGCGGCGCAGCACCCCGCATCCGATGCGCATGACGAGATGCTGTTCATCATCGTCCACCAGGCGAGCGAGCTGTGGCTCAAGCTGTGCCTGCACGAGCTGTTCGAGGCACGCGACTGCATCCGGCAGGACCGGCTGCGCCCGAGCTTCAAGATGCTCGCCCGCGTGGCGCGCGCACAGGGCCAGCTGATCCAGAGCTGGGACGTGCTCAGCACGATGACCCCGCATGATTATTCGACCATCCGCCCACATCTCGGCGGGTCGAGCGGGTTCCAGAGCGCGCAGTACCGGATGATGGAATTCCTTCTCGGCGGGCGCAATCCGGACATGGTCACCATGCACGAGGCGACGCCCGAGGTGGCCCAAGATCTCCGCAAGGAACTGACCCGCAAGTCGATTTATGCGGAGGCGATCGCGCTGCTGGCGCGGCGCGGTTTCGCCATTCCGCAGGATGTCCTCGAGCGCCCGGTCGGCGATCCCTGGGCGCATTCTTCCGAAGTCGAGGCGGCTTGGGCCGAGATTTACCGCGACCCGAAGGAATACTGGGACCTCTACGAACTGGCCGAGAAGCTGGTCGATCTCGAATACCACTTCCAGCGCTGGCGGTTCGGGCACCTCAAGACGGTCGAGCGGATCATCGGCTTCAAGAAAGGCACCGGCGGAACCCCCGGCGTGCCCTATCTCGCGGGCGTGCTGAAGGCGGCCTTCTTCCCCGAGCTGCTCAGCGTGAGGACCGCGCTGTGAGCAGCTGGCGGTCCGAGCGGCGCATCTGGGATATCTCGCAGACTCTCAGGTCGGGCTTGCCGGTCTGGCCGGGCGATACCGCATTCGCTTTCGAGCGGACGTGGAAGATGGAGGATGGCTCGCCGGTCAATGTCGGGCGGATGACGATGAGCACCCATTCGGGCACGCATGGCGATGCGCCGCTCCACTATTCGGAAACCGCGTCCGATATCGCCAGCGTCGAACTCGATCCCTATCTTGGCGAATGCCTGGTGGTCGATGCAACCGGGGTGAGCGGCGGCAGCATCTCGGTCGGCGATTTGCCGCATCTGGACAGCGTCGATCGCGTGCTGTTCCGCACCTTCAAGCGCTTCCCGCACGACGAATGGGACAGCTGCTTCACCGCGATCGACGCCGAGGCGATCGAATGGCTCGCACTGCAGAGCGTCAAGCTGGTGGGCACCGATGCACCCAGCGTCGATCCGCAGGAAAGCAAGACGATGGACGCGCACAAGGCAGTGCTCGCACACGACATGCGCATTCTCGAAGGGTTGGTGCTCGATGGTGTGCCGGAGGGGCGCTACGAGCTCATCGCGCTGCCGCTCAAGATCGCGGGCGGCGATGCCGGCCTCACCCGCGCGATCCTGCGGGAGCTCGGCGATGCTTGAGCGGGCGCGCGTTCTCGATGCGGGTGATCCGCTGGCGCAGTTTCGCGCCCGGTTCGATGTGCCCGAGGGGGTCATCTACCTCGATGGCAACTCGCTTGGCTGCCTGCCCCGCGCAACGCCCGCGCGGCTCGAACAGGTGGTGCGCGAGGAATGGGGCCGCGACCTCATCCGCAGCTGGAACAGCGCCGGGTGGATCGACCTGCCTGCCAAGGTGGGCGCCAAAATCGCGCCGCTGATCGGCGCGCAGCCGCACGAGGTGATCGCCTGCGACAGCGTTTCGGTGAACCTGTTCAAGCTGATTTCTGCGGCGCTCAAACTGCGGCCCGGACGCAAGGTGGTGCTGAGCGAGCCGGGCAACTTCCCGACCGACGTCTACATGATCGAAGGGCTCGAGAGCCAGGGCCTCGCCGAGCGGCGGCTGGTCGAACGCGACCGGCTGGCCGATGCGCTGGACGACGACGTCGCGCTGCTGCTGCTCACCCATGCGCACTACAAGACCGGCGAATTGTTCGACATGGCGGCGCTGACGAAGGCGGCGCACGAAGCCGGTGCTCTAGTCTTGTGGGACCTGTCGCATTCGGGCGGCGCGCTGCCGGTGGACCTCAATGCCTGCAAGGCCGACTTCGCGGTCGGCTGCGGCTACAAATATCTGAACGGCGGCCCCGGCGCGCCCGCCTATGCCTACGTCGCGGAGCGGCATCTGGCGGCGACCCAGCAACCGTTGAGCGGCTGGTTCGGGCATGCGGCGCCCTTTGCCTTTTCGGACGATTACACGCCCGCGCCCGGTATCGAGCGGCTGCTCTGCGGTACGCCGGGAATCCTTGGGCTGGCGGCGCTCGAAGTGGGCGTCGACCTGATCGCCGAAATCGGCGTCGAGAGGCTCTATGCCAAGTCGCAGGCGCTGTCGGAATTCTTCCGCCAGTGCCTTGCCGAAAGTGGCGTCGCGCTCGACCTCGTCGGTCCGCCCGATCCCGGCGCGCGCGGCAGCCAGCTCTCCTTCCGCCACGCAGAGGCCTACGCCATCTGCCAGGCACTGATCGCGCGCGGCGTGATCGGCGACTTCCGCGAACCCGATATCCTGCGCTTCGGCTTCGCCCCCGCCTACCTGCGCTTCGCCGACATGGCCGAAGCCGCACGCCACGTGGCGGAGGTGCTGGAGACCGGCGAATGGCAGCGCGAGGAATTCCGTGAGCGCGCCGCGGTTACTTGACGGCCGGAGTGCAAGGCGAGGGAGTAAGCTTCAGGTGAACTCCGCTCCGCTCCGCCTTTATTGAGTCCCCAATCTTACAACCTCGCACACGGTCAGGCGAAACGCGACGCTGTCCAATCAAGCCGTCCTTGGAGATTGCACTTACGGTAATTCCTGGTGGCAGGCTGCTGTCGCTATTGTTGGTCCCGAAGCCTGTGATTTCAGCCTCCACAAGTTCGAAATCGCTGCCCAGCTCGCGCTCGTACTTCAGCTGATTCAACATAATGAATGAAGCAGCCAACAAGATCAGAATGGTCAGCAGCAGGCCATTCTGGAAAGCCCGGGAGGTGGTTATGCGGTTCAAGCCTCCAGCTCGATGTCCCAATAGAGCCAGTCGCGCCAGGTTTCGTGGAGGAAGTTTGGTGGGAACTGCTTGCCGTGCTGCTGCAGCTGCCAATGCGTCGGGCGGATCGGCTTGGTGTAAAGCTGCATCCCCGCCTGCTTCGGCGTGCGGCCGCCCTTCTTCATGTTGCAGGGCGCACAGGCGGTGGCGATGTTCTCCCACGTGGTCTTGCCGCCAAGGCGGCGCGGGACGACGTGGTCGAAGGTGAGGTTGTGCATGTCGCCGCAGAACTGGCAGCTGAACCGGTCGCGCAGGAACACGTTGAAGCGCGTGAAGGCGGGAAACTCGCTGGGCTTCACATATTGCTTGAGCGCGATCACGCTGGGGATCTTCATGTCGAGGCTGGGCGAATGCACCTCGCGGTCATAGGTCGCGATCACGTCGACCCGCTCGAGGAAGATCGCCTTGATCGCGGTCTGCCACGGCCACAGGCTCAGCGGATAGTAGGACAGCGGGGTGTAGTCGGCGTTCAGCACGAGCGAGGGGCACGACTGCAAATTGCACGTCGGATCTTCCTCGGTACTCCGGAACCTAGCGGCCCGTTCCAGCAGTTCGGCCTTGAACACGTCTCGCGTTCCTCCCCGATCTCTTGGTTCGAAAATGCACTTGCACGGGAAAGGGTCAAGCCTGTTACAGACAGGCTATCCACAGCCTTTCCACCGAGCCGCAAACAAGTCCTTTAGCAATGACCGTCACCCGCTTCGCTCCCAGCCCCAACGGGCCGCTGCAT
>JBFOLW010000045.1:0-3430 GCA_040830305.1 Erythrobacter sp. | reverse complement strand
TAGAGATCGGCTGCCAGCGCCGGGGCGATTGCCGCGACATCGGTCTTGCCGCTCTCGGCGACGAAGGCCGCCGCGCCGGCGGTATCGGCATGGCTCAATCCAACGATTCCGCGCTCGGACAGGAACCTGTGCGACTGGCCGAGCGCCTGCGGGTGGCTGTAGGCGGCCTCGAAGGGACCCGGACCCAGCGCCATCAGGCAGTGCGTGATGCGCATGAAATGCTCGGCCACGATCGCGAGGCCGCTTCCGGGAAGCAGGAAATGGATATCCGCCACGCGGCCGTGCTGGCTGTTCTCGATCGGGATCATCGCGCAACCCGCTGCGCCGTTCTCGACAGCGTCCAGAGCGTCTTCGAAACTGAAGCACGGCAATGGCAGCGCGTCGGGCGCGAATTGCATGGCTGCCTGGTGCGAATTGGAGCCGGGCGCCCCGCCGAAGGCGATTGCCTGCATGGGGGCGTCCGCGGCTGCGGCGCGCATCGAATCGACGAGGGCGAGGGCGGGTTTGGCGAACTGGCGCATGGTCAGGGCGGCGTTACGGGTGCGTTTCGGCGGCATCAAGCGCTATTGCTCCCTGCGCACTTGCGAAAGGTGGCCGTGCACACTAGAGCGGCGCGCAACCTTCAGACCAACCGATTTTGCCGGGTATTTTACGCAATGGACGATCGTTTCAACACCACCGCTGGCTGGGTTCTCTTTGCAGGCATCGTGGCCCTCGGCGGTTCCATCGCATCGGGCATGTATTTCCACGCCGACGATGGTTCGCTGCCCGAAGGAGATGAGCCGGGCTTCAGAATCATAGGCGAAGCGACTGTGGAGGAATCGACCGGCCCCGATCTCGGCACGCTGCTTGCCAGCGCCGATGCTGCGGCCGGCGAGCGTGTGTTCGCCAAGTGCACCGCCTGCCACACGATCGACCAGGGCGGCGCCAACGGCATCGGTCCGAATCTCTACGGGATCATGGGCAAGGCGATCGGCGGCGGCGCTGCGGGTTTCGCCTACTCCTCGGCGCTTGCGGGCAAGGGCGGCGAATGGAGCTGGGAGAACATGAACGCCTGGCTCGAGAGCCCGCGCGGCTTTGCCAATGGCACGAAGATGAGCTTTGCCGGTCTGAGCAAGCCCGAAGATCGTGCCAATGTCATGGAATTCATGGCGACCTATGGCGGTGCGCCTGCCAAGCCGGCGCCGGCCGCTCCGGAAGACGATGCCGTCGAAGGTGAAGACGCACCCGGTGCGGGCCCCGGCCCGGTCGAAGGTGCCGAAGCCGGTTCTGCCGAAGCGGCCGGCGGAATGAGCGCTGACCAGCCGGTCGCGGCAGCCAATGCAGCCACCGACAATCAGGGCGCGACCAAGGTCGACTGATCCGTTCGCCTGCTTTCGCGAATGAGAAACCCCGCTTCGGCGGGGTTTTTTGTTGGCGGGCTCAGCCGCCCTTGAACCCTTGGGCGATGACATACCATTCGCTCGACCCCTTGCGGCTCGCGGGCGGCTTGGCATGCTTGACCGTCCTGAAGTGTTGCTTGAGCAAATTGAGCAGGTCGGTGTCGGTCCCGCCCGCAAGCACCTTGGCGAGATAGGTCCCGCCCGGCGCAAGGTTCTCGATCGCGAACCATGCGCCTGCCTCGACCAGGCCCATCGTGCGCAGATGGTCGGTCTGCTTGTGGCCGACGGTGTTGGCGGCCATGTCGCTCATCACCAGCTCGGCCTTGCCGCCCAGCGCCTCTTCGAGCACACGCGGCGCATCGTCGTCCATGAAGTCCATCTGGAAGATGGTCACGCCCTCGATCGGTTCGACCTCGAGCAGGTCGATCCCCACCACATGGGCCTTGGGCTTTACCTTGCGTACGACCTGCGCCCAGCCACCCGGCGCGATGCCGAGGTCGACCACGCGGGTGACGCCCTTGAGAAGGCCGAACTTCTCGTCCAGCTCGATCAGCTTGTAGGCCGCACGACTGCGATAGCCTTCGGCCTTGGCCTGCTTCACGTAGGGATCGTTCAGCTGGCGCTGCAGCCAGCGGGTCGAGCTGGCGGTGCGCTTCTTGGCTGTGCGAACCCGCGTATCGCGATCCTTGCCCGAACGAGACATTATGATTGGGTCCTTGCTTGGTACGCCTTCGACCTCCGTCGAAGGCTTGCTGGAACAGCCGAAAGGGAAGCGCGGAGGCGCTTCCCGCACGCATCAATCATACCGAAATCAAACATCCTGCTCTCGCATTCGCTGGAGTGCGGCGCGGCTGCGTTCGCCTTCGGCGTCGGCGGCAATCAGGCTGCGCAGGATGCCCTCGCGGATACCGCGGTCGGCCACGCCCAGCTGCTCGGCCGGCCAGATGTCAAGGATCGATTCGAGGATCGCGCAGCCGGCGATGACGAGATTCGCGCGGTCGTCGCCGATGCAGGGCAATTGCTTGCGGTCGGGCGCGCTCATTCGCGACAGGCGCGCCGAAATGTCACGCATCGCCTGCGAGGGCACGATCAGGCCGTCGACCGCGCGGCGATCGTATTGCGGAAGCTCCAGGTGCAGGCTGGCGAGCGTCGTGACCGTGCCGCTCGTGCCGAGCAGCCGGATGGGTTCGGGCGAATGCGTGTGTTCGCGGATACGCTCTGCAAATTCGGCGAAGCTGCGCCCCACCGTGCGCCGCATGTCGACATAGCGGTCGAGGCGGCTCGTCTCGTTTTCGTCGGACCCTGCGACCGTGTCGGTCAGCGAGACCACGCCCCAGGGCACGCTCAGCCAGTCGAGGATGCGCGGCACCTTCTCGCCCGGCTGGACCAGCACCAGTTCGGTCGAACCGCCGCCGATATCGAAGATGATCGCGGGACCTGCCCCCTCTTCGAGCAGCACGTGGCAGCCGAGCACCGCAAGCCGTGCTTCCTCCTGCGCCGAGATGATGTCGAGCATGATCCCGGTTTCGCGCCTGACGCGCTCGATAAAGGCTTCACCGTTGGATGCGCGGCGACATGCCTCGGTTGCCACCGAGCGCGCCAGCCGGACATTGCGGCGGCGCAGTTTTTCCGCGCAGACGTGCAGTGCGGCGAGCGTCCGCTCCATCGCTTCGTCTGACAGCCGACCGCGCGCCGCCAATCCTTCGCCTAGGCGCACCACGCGGCTGAATGCGTCGATTACCGTGAAGTTCTCGCCCGACGGGCGGGCGATCAGCAGCCGGCAGTTGTTGGTCCCGAGATCGAGCGCGGCATAGGCCTGCCTGCGCGGAGGATAAGGGGTTTTCTGGGGAGCCTTGCCATTGGGGCGGGCAGGAAACGCGCCATCGCGGCGCGGCGCATTGCGCCTTTCGCCTTGCTTGGCTTCGGGCCGGGAGGGGCGTTTGTAGCGGAAATCGGCTACCTTGCCGGACTTGCCGCCCCGATGTGTCCCGTGCCCCCTTTTCGTGTCCGGCGGAGGATGGTCCGCCATAGGGAGATCTTTCTATTCC
>JBFOLW010000044.1:0-10498 GCA_040830305.1 Erythrobacter sp. | reverse complement strand
TGAATGCAACGCCTGCAATGCGCGGGTCCGACGTGATGAATTCGCCCACATCGCCCGCACCGGGGAGTAGCTGGAAGGCTTCCTCGGGAATGCCGGCCTGGTGACAAAGACGCACTGCCAGCGCCGCGATCAGCGGGGTCTGCTCGGCAGGCTTGGCGACGACGGTATTGCCCGCGGCAAGCGCGGCGGCAGGCGTCCCGATAAAGATCGCCAGTGGGAAGTTCCACGGGCTGATGCAGGCGAAGACGCCGCGCCCGTGCAGGCTCAGGCGGTTTTCTTCGCCGGTCGGGCCGGGCAGCGGAATGGGCCGGGTGAACTGGCGTCGCGCCTCATTGGCGTAGAAGCGGAGGAAATCGACCGCCTCGCGCAGTTCCAGCACTGCGTCCATCAGCGTCTTGCCCGCTTCACGCTGGCACAGGCTGAGGAATTCGTCTGTGTGCTCTTCGAAGAGGTCGGCAGCCGCTTCGAGCAGCAGCGCGCGTTTCTCGCCGCCGAGCCGGTCCCAGCCGGGCTGGATCGCCTCGGCGCGGGTGATCGCTTCCTCGACCTCGAAGTCCAACGTGTCGCGCCGCGTGCCGACTTCCGCGGTCAGATCGTGCGGCTTGTTGATCGGCGCAATCTCGGCCTCTGCGCCCGACATGAAAGTCGGCTCCGCCTTCCAGTGCCGCTTCTCGAGCGCGGCGAGGCGATCCTGTAGCGGCTCGAGCACCAGCGGATCGGACAGGTCGATCCCAGCCGAATTGCGTCGGCCGGGAAAAATATCGGCAGGTAGCGGGATGGTCGGATTGCGATAGGGCTCGAGCGCAGCCAGCTCGGCCACCGGGTCGGTCGCCAGGTCGGCTGCAGGCACATCGGCGTCGGCCATGCGATTGACGAAGGAACTGTTGGCGCCGTTCTCGAGCAGGCGGCGCACGAGATAGGCAAGCAGGTCCTTGTGCGTGCCGGTCGGCGCATAGATACGTACATTGGTAGGGCTGTTGCCCTCCATCTGAGCCAACGCCCCGTAAACGTCCTCTCCCATTCCATGCAGCCGCTGGAACTCCAGAGGTTTCGATCCGGCGAGCGCCTTGATCGCACCGATCGTATAGGCGTTGTGAGTGGCGAAAGCGGGGTAGATCACGTCGTCCGCCGCCAGCATCCTCCCGGCACAAGCAAGATAGCTGACATCGGTCGCGAGCTTGCGCGTGAAGACGGGGAAATCGGTGAAGCCGCCGACATGGCTGAGCTTGATCTCGGTGTCCCAATAGGCACCTTTGACCAGTCGGACGAAGAATCTCCGGTCGTGCTTTCGCGCCAGCCGGGCCACCCAGTCGACCATCGGGACACCGCGTTTCTGATAGGCCTGGATGGCAAGGCCGAAGCCTTCCCAGCGACTGCCGTCGGAGCGCTTGAACAACGAATCGTCGCGCGCCAGCGCCTCGATCAGGTCCATCGACAGCTCGAGCCGGTCGGCTTCTTCGGCATCGATCGTGAAATGGATGTTCGCGTCGCGCGCCTTGGCCGCCAGTTCCCGGACTATCGGCAGAAGGTCGGCGATCGCGAGATCCGCGTGCAGGAAGGTATATTTCGGGTGCAGTGCCGACAGCTTGACCGAGATTCCGGGGGAACTCCCTACCTCGCCGGTCGCCTCTTTTGCCAGGCGCTCGATCGCCTTCTCGTAATTGACGCGGTAACGCTCGGCATCGTCATAGGTCATCGCCGCTTCGCCGAGCATGTCGAAGCTGTGCGTGATGCCGCGTGCACGCTCCGGCCTGGCGCGCTTGAGCGATTCATCGATCGTCCGCCCGTAGACGAACTGGCCACCGAGGATCCGCATGGCCTGTAGGGTCGCCTTGCGAATGACCGGTTCGCCCAGGCGGGTGACCGCGTTCTTGAGCGTCCGGCGCATGCCTTGCTGCGCTTCTTCCGGACGTTCGAGCACTTCGCCGGTCAGCATCAGCGAGAAGGTGGCGGCATTGACGAAGGTCGAAGAGCTTGCGCCCATGTGCTCGGCCCAGTCGATATCGCCGATCTTGTCGCGGATCAGCGCGTCGGCGCTCGGCGCATCGGGCACGCGCAAGAGTGCCTCGGCAAGACACATCAGCGCGACGCCCTCATCGGTGGCAAGGCCGTATTGCTGGAGGAAAGCATCGATCCCGCTGGCCTTGCGCCTGCGCGCGTCCTCGATCAGCCGGACCGCGATGCGCGCCGCATCCTCGTGTTTCGCACTGGCAGCCGCGGCTTGGGCGAGCCGCTCGGTCACGCAGGCATTCTCTTCCGCGCGATAGGCCTCGCGAACGGCCTGACGGGAAATCGGGGGCAAGCGGACAGGATCGTGAAGGGCCATACGACTCCGGGTAAAAGGGAGGGAGTGAAGCAGGCCCCTTGGACCTGCGCTCTTTCCCTTTCAAGCCTTGTGAGGGCCCCTGGTTCCGTAGCGTCGCATCAAGCGATGCCGGCGAACCAGTCGGCAACTGCTTGCTGCGCTTCGGCGGGTAGATGCAGGCCTAGCTTGCTGCGCCGCCACAGCACGTCTTCGGCAGTCCCTGCATATTCCTGGTCGACGAGGTAGCGTAGTTCCGCCTCGTAAAGCGTCCCGCCGAAATCCTGACCGAGATCGTCAAGCGACGTTGCCGCGCCGAGCACGAGATCGATGCGCGTCCCGTAGGCGCGCACCAGTCGCAGCAGCATCTCCGGCGGAACCCAGAGATAGCGTTCGCTCGCTTGCCAGAGGTAAGCGGCGAAATCGGCGTCGGGCATGTCTCCGCCGGGCAGGGGCGCATGAGCGGTCCATGGCTTGCCGGGCATGGCGAGCACCTTGCCCAGCTTGTCGAGCGCGTGCTCGGCGAGTTTGCGATAGGTGGTGATCTTGCCGCCATAGACCGAGAGGATCGGTGCGCCTCCATCCGCTTCCAGCTCGAAGACATAGTCGCGGGTGACGGTAGAATTGCTGGCCGCGTCGTCTTCGTAGAGCGGACGCACCCCGGCATAGGTGGAGACGATCTCCTCCTCGGTCACCGCGCTGGTGAAATAGCGCGAGGCGGCGTCGCACAGATAGCGCGTTTCCTCCGCCGAAATGCGCACTTCGTCGAGATCGCCCTCGTAGAGCAGGTCGGTGGTGCCGATCAGCGTGAAGTCGCGTTCGTAGGGGATCGCAAAGACGATCCGCCCGTCTGGCTGCTGGAAGATATAGGCGTGTTCGCCGGGGAAGCGGCGAGAGACAATGATGTGGCTGCCCTTGACCAGCCGCAGGTGGGCCGGTGTGCCCTGGCCGAGCGCGACTTTCGCCACGCGGTCGACGAAGGGGCCGGCTGCATTGATCACGGCGCGCGCGGAGATCTCTCGATCGCCGGATTGGTCGCGCAAGATCGCGTTCCAGCTTTCGCCCGCACGCTCGAGACCGGTGCATTCCGTTCGCACCCGAACCTCTGCCCCGCGTTCCTGCGCATCCTTGGCAGTGAGCACCACCAGGCGGGCATCCTCGACCCAGCAATCCGAATATTCGAACCCGGACGTAAGCCGATCCTGCAGCACATTGCGATGCGGCGCGACGCGCAGGTCCACGCCCTTGCTGCGCGGAAGGCTCATCTTGCCGCCGATACGATCGTAGAGCGCCAGCCCCAGGCGGAGCATCCACTTCGGGCGCATTGTCGGCTCGTGCGGCATGACGAACCGCAGCGGCCAGATGATGTGCGGCGCGTTGCGCAGCAGCACCTCGCGCTCGCGCAGGCTCTCTGCGACCAAGCGGAATTCGTAGTGCTCGAGATAGCGCAGGCCGCCATGCACCAGCTTGGTGCTGGCCGAGGAGGTGTGCGCAGCGAGATCGTCCTTCTCGACCAGCAGCACCTTCATGCCGCGCCCGGCAGCATCGCGCGCGATGCCCGCGCCATTGATCCCGCCGCCGATGACGAGGAGGTCGTAGGTCTCGGTCATCCGCCCTGGAACAGCCGCCCGGCCACCGCGTCGAGCTTGGCCAGAACGGCCCTGTCGTGCCTGTCGGGTGCAGTGATGACTGCATCGCTAAGTGCCCGATCGATCGGCGAGGGGCTGCGTTTCTTTGGCAGGCCCTTACAGAAGGCCTCGAGTGCGGCGCGGGCAAGCTTCGAATTTCTTTGCATGTGCTCGACCACCTGCGCCACGTCGACCGCTTCGCCATGGTCCTGCCAGCTGTCGTAATCGGTAACCATGGCAAGCAGCGCATAGGGAAGCTCTGCCTCCCGCGCGAGCTTGGCCTCGGGCATGCCGGTCATCCCGATTACTTCGGCCCCCCAATGGCGGTAGAGGCGGCTTTCGGCGCGGGTCGAGAATTGCGGGCCCTCCATCGCGAGATAGGTCGCGCCCTCGCTGCATTCGCCCCCGGCCTTGCCAACCGATTTAGCAGCGTGCTTCGACAGGCGCTCGCAAACCGGGTCGGCCATCGAGACATGCGCGACGAACCCGTCGCCGAAGAAACTCGAAGCGCGCTGCCTCGTGTTGTCGATGAACTGGTCGACCGTCACGAAGCGTCCCGGTGGCAGATCCTCGGACAACGAACCGACCGCGCTGATTGCAAGGATGTCGGTGCAACCTGCCCGCTTGAGCGCATCGACATTGGCGCGCGCATCGATCGTGCCGGGCGCGATCCTGTGTCCTCGACCATGACGGGGCAGAAACCGCACTCTTACATGGCCAATCCTGCCGCACAGGATTTCATCGGATGGTTCGCCCCAGGGGGATTTGACCGCAATCCATTGCGCATCCTCGAGCGCATCGATGGCATAAAGCCCCGATCCACCGATTACGCCAATGGTCCACTCGCTCATGGATTTCCCCCGTCCTGGTTCCGTGCTTGCACTGCCACGGGTTGGCGACTGGTGTGACCGCTGTCCAGAGCTTTAGTTTTCAATAGTGTCGCTGCTCATCCACGCGGGCTGGGCAGGGAAGCCAATCTGCGCGGCGAGGGAGCCGTTTATCGCGCCGCATGCGTATTCACGGCGCCATCGCAGCGCTCGCGCTTGACAGTATGGGCTGTTTGCCGCGGAACTCTTCGGTCCCGCGGGCATAGGAAACAGCGATGGCCGAAACGAAAATCGAACCGACACTGGCGAGCCTCAGCGACCGCCTGAGAGTGCTTCACCGCCAGACCCGCGAAACCCCGCTTTTCAACCCGGTGTTCCAGCTTTCGCTGGATCTCTCACGCAAACTCGAAAGCGGCGAGATGGGGATCGAGGCGCTGGCCGAGCTGGTCGACGAGCTGGAAGCGCAATCGCTCGATGCCCGCGCATCGCGGCTGCGCAATCTGCTCGCTCCCCAAGGGGCGCGGGAGAGGCTGTCGGCTCTCGCGAGCGAAACCAGCGACTTCGACCACTTTCGCGCCATGTGGGAACGCCCGCACATGCACGCGGTGTTCACTGCGCATCCCACGTTCCTGCTGTCCCCGCAGCAGAGCGCGGCTGTCGCCGGTGCAGTCGCAGAGGGCGGCAAAGCCGCGGCGCAAGGCGTACGCGACAAGCCCGAGATCACGCTTGGCTACGAGCATGACTGCGCGATGTCGGCACTCGCCAATGCGCAGGAGGCGCGCGACCAGATCGTGAGTTCGGTGTTGCGCGAAGCGAGCCGGGCATTCCCCGATCGCTGGACCGAGCTTCAGCCGCTACCGTTCCGCTTCGCCAGCTGGGTCGGCTACGACATGGACGGGCGCACCGATATCAAATGGTACACCTCGATTGCTTTTCGCCTTGCCGAGAAGGCGCAGCGGCTCGGGCGCTATGCGGATTCGCTCGAAGAGATCGACGCCGAGCATGCGCTGGTTGCCACATTGCGTGCGGCGGAGGCCCGCGCGCAGGCCAGCGCCAACGAGTTTGCGGGCGACCTGTCCGATCCCGAGGATCTGTCCGCAGCTGCGAATCGCCTGACCGACGACCATCCGGACAAACTGCTTACGCTCGCGCCGCTGATCGAACGGCTCGAGGACGAGGCTGTTGGCAGCGAGAACGATCGGGCGATCGCACTGCGGACCCTTGCCGCCGCCATGCGTGCCGACGGTCTGGGTATGGGCTGGATACATTTCCGCGTGAACGCCAAGCAGCTGCACAATGCGATCCGCACGCGGCTCGGCGATGCAGCGGATATCGACTTGTCGAGCCGCGGTGCGATTGCCGCGCTGCGCGAGCTACTGGCCGAGGTCCGGCCGCAGAGCGCCAATTTTGCCAGCCTCGCAGTCGAGAGCTCGACCGCGGTCCGCCAGTTTCTCGCCATGGCGCAGATCCTCAAGCACATCGATGCCGATGCGCCGATCCGCATGTTGGTGGCCGAATGCGAACAGCCCTCGACGGTCCTGGCCGCACTCTATTTCGCGAAACTTTTCGGGATCGCCGGAAAGGTCGACGTTTCACCGCTGTTCGAGACGGAGACCGCACTCGAGCATGGCGGGCGTTTTCTCGACCTGTTGCTCGCCGAGCCCGATTACCAGGCCTATGCTCGCAAAAGGGGGCGGGTCGCGATCCAGACGGGGTTCTCGGACGCGGGCCGGTTTGTCGGGCAGATCCCGGCCAGTCTCGCCATCGAGCGGCTCCAGGGTCGACTCGCCGAGGCGATGAATGCGAATGGCATGAGCGATGTTGCGGCGCTGGTCTTCGATACACATGGCGAGGGGATGGGGCGCGGGGCGCACCCATCGAGCTTCGAGGATCGCATCGAATGGGCGTTGAGCCCGTGGGCGCAGCGACGCTTCGCGCGCGCCGGCGTTGCGCTCGAGCCCGAGGCCAGCTTCCAGGGCGGTGACGGCTACCTGCTGTTCGCCACGCCGGACATCGCGCTCGCCACGCTGACGCAGATCGTCGCGCACAGTCCCGCGCATACCGATCCCGACGTTCCGACCGACCCGTTCTATCGCCGGACCGACCTCAGCCTCGATTTCTATCGCGCGATCAAGGACCACCAGCGCGAGCATCTCGAGAGCCGGACCTACAGCCGCGCGATAACTGCCTTCGGTCTCGGCCTGCTCAGCGAAACCGGCAGCCGCAAGTCGCGCCGCCAGAGCGATCTCAGTGCCGATCGCGAAATGAGCCTGCGGCAGATCCGTGCCATCCCGCACAATGCGATCATGCAGCAACTGGGCTATCCGGTGAACATCATCGCCGGTGTCGGCAGCGCCGCGGAAAGCAATATCGAGGAGCTGGGTGCGCTGCTCTCGGAAAGCCCGCGCGGGCGCCAGATCATGCGGCTGGTACGCGCCTCCAATGCGCTTGCAAGCATCAAGACCGTTGCTGCCTTTGGCGAGCTGTTCAATTCGGCATACTGGGCAAGCCGCCCCTATCGCGGGACCGAGCAGCACCTGGCGCAGGCCTGCGAGGCGCTGGCCGAATATCTCATCAAGGACGATCGCAACGGCGTGTTCCGCCGGCTCGCCTCGCGGCTGCGGGTCGATGCGCTCAAGCTGCATCGCCTGTTCGAGCTTGTCCCCGACGACGACCCCCACCCGGAACGCGAAAGTGTCCGCCGCGCGATCGGGGTGTTGCAGGCGGTCCGGCTCGCATTGCTCCAGCACATGTTCCTCAAGGTCATTTCGGTGCCCGCCTTCAGCCGCGCCAATGACATCAGCAGGACCGACGTGCTGGAAATGGTCTTCACGCTGCGGATCGACGAAGCGCTGGCGCAATTGCGCCGGGCCTTTCCCACCAGCTTCCCGCGCAAGGAGGATTTTAGCCTCGACGAGCCGGGCGAGTATCCGCGCGGGGAAGGCGAGGGCTATGCCGCGATCCGGGCGAACTATATCGACCCGATCGAACAGGCATATGCCCTGTGCCTGCGTATCTCGACGGCCATCGCCAACGAGTTCGGCGCGCACGGCTGATTGAAATCGAAGTGATTTCAGCGCAGTATCCCCCGCGATCATTCGGGGGGGTACGATCATGGATAATTTCCTGCTTGGCGTGGGCGCCACATTGCTGGCGCTCGCCGTGCTCGGCTTTGTCGCGTTCAAGTTTTTCCGGCGCGGGCCGCTGACCTTCCAAGTCGATGGCTTCTACAGCCACGTGGTCGACGGCGATGTCGGCCCCTTCATTCGCGACGTGCAGGCCGACGTGCCCGATGCGGCGACCTGCCGGCTCGACGATCGCATGTCGTGTTCGATCCGCGATGCGGTGCAATGCCACAACCAGGCCGACCGACCCGACTGCAATGTCCTGCTGCTGTCGGGCGGCGGGCAATGGGGCGCCTACGGCGCGGGGCTGTTCGATACGTTGAGCCGCAACAGCCCGGACGAACTCGCCTTGCCGGGCATCGGTGTCGTCACCGGCATTTCGACCGGGTCGCTTCAGGCGCTGATGCTGATGGTGGCGCTCGACCCGAAGCAGACGCGCGAAATGCGCCGGTTCGCGCTCGACCGCCTGGTGTGGGGCTACTCGCCCGCGCGCGAAAGCGATGTCGTCAAGCACACCAAAATGATCGGGGTCCCGGTCTACGGCTCCGCCGCTGGTACCGCGCCCCTGCGCAAGCGCGTAATCGAAGCGCTCATGCCCGATGGCGACGAGCGTCTTGTCACCGCGATCGGCGAGTCGAGCATCGAGGGGTTCGCCGGCTTCGTCGAGGCCGAGCGCGGGGTATTCCGCTATGCCGATATCAAGGAACTGGTGAACGCCGCGCCCAGCGCAGCGGCCGCGGCGGAGGCGCTGGCGGCGGCAACCATGGCCTCTTCCGCAATGCCCGTGTTCCACCAGCAGCTGCGAGTTGCCGGTAGCGACGGCAACCCGCTCGCACTCTATGACGGCGGCGTGCGTCGCTCGGTCTTCTTTGATCGCGCGATGGCGGCGGTCGACCAGGAAGTGCGCGCGCAGATGAGCGGGCACGCGGTAGCCAAGGTCGCCGGTGGTGCGTCGCAGGAAGCGATCGCGCAGGATTATGAGGCCACCGCGCCGACCGTTTACGTGGTGCGCAACGGGCCGACGGCGCGCAAGAAGGAGGATTCGCTCAATTCCACCTCCGGGCCGCTCAGGAACGGGCAGCGCGGCTACGACCTGCTTGTCAACGAGAGCGAGATTGGCGCGATCGCGGGGCTCCGGCTCAATAATCCCTATGGTCGTATCATGCTGACCAGTGCGGACCGGTTCGATACCTTCACCAGTGATGTCGGCGAGAATTTCAAGAAGGACGAGATGTTCAAGCCTGCCTTCATGGCGCGCCTGCGCGATCTCGGCCGACACAAGGCCGAGCGGGCGGAGGGCCCCTGGTGGCCGCTGAGCAAGATCGACGGCATCTGACCGACACGGGTTCAAGGTCGGACCGCGATCCGCGCCTGCTTTGCGACAGCGGGAAGGGCGGGCCGCTCGCCCCGCTGACGGACCGGTTGCTACCGGGCGAAATGATCGCGAAAGATCTTTCTCGATCGCTCGCGGAAAGTCGCGATCATGATCTTCTCGGCGCCGTCGGGATTTCCGCTGACGAGCCACAGCGCGATGGCGGCGATGCCGAAAATTGCCGCGCCGGCCGGTGCCTTGATCGCCATGGATGCCAGCGGTCCCAGGGCACCCGTATCGATGGCTTGCACCGCCAGCATCATCAGCGCAGCAGCGGCGAAAGGTCTAGCGACGGCGGCGAGCAAGCCTGCAAGGCCGGTTTCGGCCTTATACGAAAGCAATAGCAGCCCGCTCGCAAGAAGCGCGGTGGTGGTGATGAGAGCACCCACGGCCACGTTGCCAGCGCCATAGCCGTTCACGCCAAGCGTCGCCGCGACCGTGACAATCGCCGCTGCGCCGGCCAACGAGAGAAATGCAGAAGCCCGGGCGTCTCCGGAAGCTTGAAGCGTGATGATGATCAGCTTGTAGACGGCGTAGAGCGCGCAGGTCGGGGCGATGATCGCAAGTAGCGGTGCCGCGGTCGTCCATTGCGAGCCTAGCAGCAGCGGCAGGACCTCGTTCGCCGTGGCGGCCAGCCCGAAGCCGAGCGGCGCGGCAATAAGGCCGTAGGCGCCCAGCATCGCCGGCAACCGTTCCGGATCAGCGCTGAGTGGCCGCCCCGTCCGCGCGGTCGTCACGAACGACACGCGGTTGAGCGCGGTTCCGATCTCATCTGTGAAAATCGACGAGAGATCCCTCGAAACCGAATAGAGGCCCACGGTGTTGCGGCTTGAGATGCGGCCTACCACGATCTTTTCGATCTGGTTGTGCACCGTCTGGCCTGCCGAGGCGAGGAACATCCACAGGGAAACGCCGAGCAATTCCCTGCGCTTGGCTAGGGAAAAGCGCGGTCGGAACGGGTGGAAGACATAAGATGCTACTGCGTTCAGCACCGACTGCAGCACCGTGCCGATGACCAGCGCCCAGTAATTCCGCAGGATCAGCGCGGCTGCCAGCGTAACCACGAATGCCGTCAGCCGCACGCTGAGCCGCATCCTCAGGTCCCGCCCGAAATCGAAATGCCGTTCGAAATCGACGACCCCGATGTTGGCGAGCCCGTCGATGACGAAGCAGCTCGCCAGCACCGCGATCAGGAGGCCAAGCGCGGGCTCCTCGTAAAACCATGCCGCCACGGGGGCGATGGC
>JBFOLW010000043.1:0-12906 GCA_040830305.1 Erythrobacter sp. | reverse complement strand
GCTGGCCTTCTGGCTCTATCGCGCCGACTGGATTGCGTTGCTTGCGCTTCTGCCTGCGGCGGGCCACCTCGCTTGGCAGGTCGCCACGCTCGACGGCGGGGATGCGGGCAACCCGCTCGACCGCTTTCGTGCAAATCGCTGGACCGGTGCGCTGGTTGCCGCTGCGTGCTTCGTCGTGGGGAACGCCTGATGTGCAATCTCTATCGCATGACGAAGAACAAGGACGAGGTCGCCAAGTGGTTCGATGCGGTCAACGAGCTGGGCGGCGCGAATTTCGGCGACGAGGTTTTTCCGGGCTACCCCGGTGCAGTGGTCGCCGATGGCAGGCTTGCGCAAATGAGCTGGGGCTTCCCGCTGGTGATGAAGAGCAAGAATGGCCAGCCCCTGAAGCCCAAGCCGGTCAACAATGCCCGCACCGACAAGCTCGACAGCTTCTTCTGGCGCTACAGCTTCGAAGAGCGGCGGTGCCTCATTCCGGTAACCGCATGGGCCGAGGCCGAGGGGCCCAAGGGCGGCAAGACACGCACCTGGCTCTCGCGCCCGGACGCCGGGCTGTTCGCGGTTGCGGGCGTCTGGCGCGACAGCGAGGAATGGGGCCGCTGCTATTCGATGGTGATGACCGATGCAGGCGGAGCGGCGGCCGAAGTCCACACGCGCATGCCCGTGCTGCTGCGCAAGGAGCACCACGCCACCTGGACCGATGGTTCGCCGGATGAAGCACGCGCGCTGTGCCACCCATGGGAAGGCGAACTCGATCTCGACCGCACCGACCAGCCCTGGGCCGGCGGGACGCCAAGAGCGAAACGGCTGATCTGAGCCGATGCGCATCGCAATGTTCGAACCCGAGATCGCAGGCAATGTAGGCGCCGTCATGCGTCTTTGTGCCTGTATGGGTGCGCGAGTCGACCTGATTGAACCAATGGGGTTCGAATGGGATGACCGCCGCGTGCGCCGTGCAGCCATGGACTATATCGACCATGTCGAGGTCGTGCGCCATGCCGACTTCGCTGCGTTTCACGCGACCTTGGGGGAGGGTCGGTTGGTCCTGTTCACCACCAAAGCGACCCAGTCGGCATACGACTATGCGTACTGCCCCGACGACGTGCTGCTGTTCGGCAAGGAAAGCGCGGGCGTGCCCGATCATGTCGCCGACGTGAGCGACGCGAAAGTGCGCTTGCCGATGCGTGCGCAGGTCCGCTCGCTCAATGTCGCGACCAGCGCGGCGATCGCACTGGCCGAGGCGCTGCGGCAGACCGGCACGCTTCCGCGCTAGCGCCCCGACGGTGGACAAGTGACCACGCCGACACACCGGCAACTTGAGCGACTCGGTCTCGCAACCCTAACCTCGCCCGCATGACCGACACTTTCGTCGCCCTGTCCGATCCCACTCGCCGGCTCTTGCTCGATCGGCTGAGCGAGGAGGGCGGGCTGACGCTGTCGGAGCTGGCCCAAGACCTGCCAATGACGCGCCAGGCGGTGGCCAAGCACCTCGCCGTGCTCGCAGCGGCCGAACTGGTCGCCTCCGAACGCGACGGGCGCTGCAAGCGGCACTATCTCAACCCGGTGCCGCTGGCGAAGATGGCGCGGCGCTGGCTGGGCCGGTTCGAGGAAGTACCGCTGGCGGCCATGGCGGGTTTCCACGCCGCGCCGGCTACTTCACGCGCACGCCACCCTTGATCACCGCTTCGATGCGAGTGAGTTCGCCGACATCCGTGAGCGGATCGCCGGCCACCGCGATCAGGTCGCCCCAGGCCCCGGGCCTGACCACGCCGACCTCGCCCTTCTGACCCAGCGCATCGGCCGCGTTGACTGTCGCGGCCCGGATCGCCTCGAGCGAGGTCATCCCGTATTCCACCATGACGCGGAACTGGCCGCCGACGTCCTCGTGCGGCATTACCCCCGCATCGCTGGCGAAGACCATTTTGACACCCGCCTCATGCGCCCGGCGGAAACTGTCCCGCTGCGCCTGGCTGAGTGCCCTCTCCTTGGCGAGATTTTCCTCGAGCACGCCATTCGCAGCGCCCTGGCTGAGCGTGTATTCGGTGTTGAAGATATCCATCGAGAAGTAGGTGCCGTGCTGTTTCGCCAGCCGGATCGCCTCGTCATCGGCGTAGCTCGCATGTTCGATCGTATCGAAGCCCGCACGGATCGCCGCCTTGATGCCGTCGCTGCCATGCGCATGTGCGGCGGCCTTCAGGCCCCAGAAGTGTGCCTCGTCGACAATCGCTTCCAATTCCGCTGCACGTAACTGCTGGATGCCGGGCGCGGTATTCCGGCTGAAGACGCCGCCCGTGGCGCAGGCCTTGATCACCTCTGCGCCATATTTACGCTGTTCGCGGACCGCGCGGCGCAGGCTTTCGGGGCCGTCCGCAGCAGCGGGGCTCTTCGCATCGAAGCTGGGCGGCAGGAAGGTCTCGTCGCAATGCCCGCCCGTCGCACCGAGCGGGTGGTTGGCCGTGACGATGCGGGGCCCCTGCAGCCATCCTTCCTCGATCGCCTGGTCGATCCCGATGACGCGGTAATCGCTATCGCCGACATTGCGCACGGTGGTGAAGCCGGCGTCGAGCATGCGCTGGGCATTGGCGACGCCGACGGCGGTCCAGAACTGATCGGTGAACCGGAGCGAGGAGTACCCGCCGTATTCGGGCCGCCCGTCGAGATGGACATGCATGTCGATCAGCCCTGGCAGCAATGTGCGACCGGCAAGGTCGATGTGCTCGGCATCTTCGGGGACGCTGCCCCGCTCCTCCACGCTGACCACCTTGCCGTCGACGACGACCACCACCGGTCGATCGACATAGGTCCCGCTTTCGACGTCGAGCAGCCGGTCGGCCATAATCGCGACGGTTTCCGCAGCCAGCGGTGTCGATGATGCGAGCACGATGGCCGCGGAAACGTATCGGAACATGGTTTCTCCCCTCGAGTGGAGGCGACTGTTACACCAACGGGCGTGGTTGCAAATGCCCTTTCGGTTCTGCGGCTTGGCGATCGGGGGACTTGAGCGGCCCGACCTTTCGCGGGCGGGTGAAGAGCGGTTTGCGCGGGATGATCTCATTCATAGCTGACCACCTCGAACTCGATCCCGTCCCAGTCGAAGAAGTAGAACCGGCGGCCCGGTTCGTAATCGTCATGGCCGAAGGGTTTGAGGCCATGGGCGGCGACGACTTTTTCCGCAGCGTCGAGATCGTCGACCGTAAAGGCGACATGGTTGAGCGGCTGGCCCTTGCGATAGTCGCCCGTCACATGCTCGCCGGTGTAGAGCGCGATGTAGTCGTGGGCTTCGCCGACGTGGATCGTCCGCCCGCCGAGCTGCGACTGGCCGCGCCAGCGCTCCTCCCAGCCGAGCAGGTCTTTGAGCAGCTCGGCGCTGCGGTCGGGATCGGTCACCGAAAGATTGGCGTGTTCGAGGCGTCCTGTAGCCATTGTGCATCTCCTTGTCCGGGACGGGGCGCCGGAAACCGGCCAGCCGCCCGCATTTGCGATGCCCGTATCTATGCAACCTCAACTTCACTTGAGGTCAAGCTACAAAAGCCCTATCACTGATATCGATGAACTCGAACGACCTTCTCAGCATCGGCGACCTCGCGCGCCGCACCGGCCTCTCGGCCTCGGCGATCCGTTTCTACGAGGACAAGGGGCTGATCCAGGCGCAGCGGACCGCGGGCAACCAGCGTCGCTTCCTGCGCAGCGACATCAGGCGACTGAGCTTCATCCTGATCGTGCAGAAACTGGGCCTCTCGCTCGAGGAAATCGGCGACCATTTGCGGAGCCTGCCGCAGGGGCGCACCCCGTCGAGTTTCGACTGGTGGAAGATCAGCGAGGCGATCCGCGAAAGTCTCGACCGCCGGATCGCGCAATTGCAGGCGCTGCGCGACAATCTCGACGGCTGTATCGGCTGCGGCTGTTTGAGCCTGAAGACATGCAAGCTCTACAACCCCGACGATATCGCCGCCGAGGGCGGGCCGGGACCGCGGGTGCTCCGCTAGGTCGCGGTGATCAACCGATACTGACGCGCTGCCGGCATCTGCATGGCAGAATTCGCAAACAGCCGATGGGCGGCAGACTTCCTTTGCTGTAAGCGCGCGGCATCACTTACGGAGTCGAGGCACACCGGATGGAGCGCAAAGCTCAAAAACCAATCGAACGGATCCAGGAGAACCTGCTCGCCCGCAACGAGCGCAGGCTCCTGAACTGGATCTGTGCGCGAATGCCCGGCTGGGTATCGCCGGACATGCTCACATTCGTGGGCATGGCGGGTGCCTTCATGGTTTTTGCCGGCTACGTCGCCAGCAACTTCGGCGAACACTGGCTGTGGCTGGCAAATGCTGGCTATGTGGTCCAGTGGTTCGGGGATTCGACCGACGGGAGCCTCGCGCGATACCGCCGCATTGAGCGGCCTCGCTACGGGTATTTTCTCGACCACAGCTGTGACGGCCTTGCCACCACGCTGGTGGTGGTCGGGATCGGTCTCAGCCCGTTCGTGGCGCTCGAGGTCGCGCTGGTAGCCCTTGCCGGATACCTCCTGCTCTCGATCCACGCCTTCCTGTCGGTTCGCGTGCTGGACGAACTGAAGCTTTCCTATTTCAACGCCGGACCCACCGAGCTGCGGTTCGTGCTGATTGCGCTGACCCTCGCCATGATCGGTCTCGGGACGGGTCCGGGCCTATTCGGTCCGGTGAACGGGTTCGACCTCTTCGTCGGCGGCGTGGGGTGCCTGCTGATAGGCCTGTTCGTGTTCCAGACCTGGGTCACCGCGCGGCGACTGGCGAGCGACGAGCCCTCGCGCAATGCGGAATGGACACGGCAGCAGCGCGACGGAGCCTAGCGTTTCTCGCTTGGCGACCCTTCAGCCGGCGCCCGCTCTCTCTTCCATCGATGTCGGCGTGACCGAAGCGGATTTCGTACGGGGCAGAAGGTCGGCTAGCGACGACTTATGAAATAGGAGAAGATGGCGGATGCTTTTGATGAGGGGCTGGATCGCATCAGCTAGTATTACTGTTTTGGTGATGTCTTTGGCGGCATGCAATCCTTGGGAAGTCTTCAAATCTGAGTCGCCCAGATGCGGTGATTTCTCGTATAGTGCAATCCAGCTTCCTGGAGCTAAAGATGTCATCTTCATGGAATTGAAATCCAGAGACATCTCCTTACTCAATCGAATCACTAAATGTTTTGAGGCCAACCGCCCGATAGAATCTGGTGGGGGATTGATTTTCGATGGGCACCGTATTGAGAGCGACGGCTCGCAGATTTTTCAGGCAAGCGTTGAGGGTGTTACACACAGCGAGTTTTTCGTAATCGTAGATAAAGGTGGCGCTATTAAGGGCGCATATTCAGTTCGTTTCGACGATTAGACGATAAACCTGTCGGTATACTGCACGGCTTGGGGGCCAAGAATGAACACTAGAGATGCGTTCGATATCATTAAGCGGAGTGTCAATGCTGACCCACGAAAAACTCCCGTAGAGAGCTTCTTCGATGAACAGGCATTCGGCAACTTCTATATAACCTTTGATGAAGCGGGTGGACGACTCTCTGTTGTGCACGACCGCGGACAACTCATCCTATATGACGGTTCACCGAGCGACGACATTCGAGAAATGCTCGTACGCGACCTTCGAGATGCTGATGAGAATGCCGTTGCCGAAGCGCTCAGCTAGGTTCGCTTCCCGCCAAAAAGCCGGCCAACATCGTCACGTCCGACGCCCCGGCAAATGGACGCTTGGTCCTCAGTATTCCGGCCCCAGCTCCGGATCGAGATCGCGGGGGCGGGCGAAGTGGACCAGCACGCCGCAGCCGCCGCGCAGGTCGCTCCATTCCTCGATGTCGAGTTCGAACACTGCATAGGCGGCGGTCGGGAATTTGACCTTGGCCTCGTCGTAAAGCGCGTTCTCGTTCTTCGGCGCGACCAGTTCGAACAGCATGTCGCCAAGGCCAGGGTTATGGCCCGACAGGATCAGGGCGTCCGTATCGCCGCCGCTTTCGCGGATGACATCCATGATCGTGTCGGTCCCGGCGAGATAAAGCCGCTCGTCCCATACGGGCGCAAGGTCGGGCAGCGCGTCCTCGACCGTCAGCTTGACCCGCGTGGCGGGGCTGGCGACGAGCCTGTCCCACTTGATCCCGTGCTTGGCGATATGCTCGCCGATAACATGGGCGCCGCGATGGCCGCGGTCGTTGAGCCCCCGGTCGAAATCGCGCTTGTCGCTCTGCCCCCAGTCGGACTTGGCGTGTCGCAGCAGGCCAAGGATCTTCATGCGTGCGTCTTCACTGGGGCTGGGTCTCCGCTGCGGAATGCTCTTCCCTAACAACACCCTGCGCGACGCGCTGTAAAGCCTCGTCGAGTGTCAGGCGGGTGACGGGCGTGCCTTCGGGGAAGGCGGACAGCAGGCGGCTGGGGAAGGCGGGGGAGAGGACGACGAAGTGGCCCGAATCCTCGCGCGTGCGGATCAGCCGCCCGAAGGCCTGCGCGAGCCGGGCGCGGATAATCCGGTCGTCATAGCGCTGTGCGCCGCCTTCCTGCTCGGCCGCGGCGGCGCGGCGCGCGCGATGAAGGATCGTCGGGCGCGGCCAGGGCACGCTTTCCATCACCACGCAGCGCAAGCTCCGGCCCGGCACGTCGACCCCGTCGCGCAGCGCATCGGTGCCGAGCAGGCTGGCGCGCGGATCGTCGCGGAAGATATCGGTCAGTGTGCCGGTGTCGATCGGGTCGACATGCTGCGCATAGAGCGGCAGGCCTGCCCGCGCGAGCCGGTCGGCGATGCGGCCGTAGACCGCGCGCATCCGCCGGATCGCGGTGAACAGGCCGAGCACGCCGCCGTCGCTGGCCTCGATCAGCCGGGCATAGGCGCCCGCGAGAGCGGGAATGTCGCCGCGCCTGATGTCGGTGACGATCAGCACTTCGGCGCGGGAGGCGTAATCGAACGGGCTGTCGGCCTGCGCCGTCCTTGGCTGCAGCTCGAGATGCGGGGCGCCGCTCTTGGCGATGGCATGCGGCCAGTCGGGCCCGCTCTCGTCGCGATCGGTCAGCGTGGCGCTGGTCAGCATCACGCCATGCGCGGGTTCGAGCACGACCTTGGCAAAGGGCTTCATCGGATCGAGCCAGTGGCGATACAGCCCGACGTCGAACTCGCGCGCGTCGTTGCGATCGACCTGCAGCCAGTCGACGAACTCGGGGTCGGCCGGGCCGCCGAGCCGCGAGAGCAAGGCTTCCCAAGCGGCGATCAAATCGATCCGCCAGGCGAGCGAATGGCGCGCGCCCTCGATCCGCGCGCGGCCCTGTCCGTCGAGCCAGTCGGGCGCATCCTCCATGATTGCTTCGAGCCGCCCGGCGAGCTTGAGCAGCGGGGTGCGGATGGCGGCGAGCGCCTGCGCTGCCGTTCCTGCCGCTTCGACGAGTTCGCCGGGGAGTTGCGCGGTCTCGGTCTCGATCCCGTATCCTGCTTCGAGCCCCTTCTCGTCGCGCGCAAAGGTGGTGGCGCGCACGGCGGCGAGCAGCTGTTCGAGCGGGCCGATCGGGGTGCCTTCCGCCAGCCTGCCGAGCCAGCCGTCGGAGGGCAGGGCCTGCGCTGCCTCGACCGCGTCTTCCACGGCCTCGCCGCCCGCATCGTCATAGCTGGCGACATCGGCGAGCCGCGCGGACAGGCCCCGGCGCCGACCGCGGCTGTTCTTTTCGGGCCCGATGATCCAGCGCCTCAGCTCGATCGCCTCCTGCCCGGTGAGCGCGGCGGAAAAGGTGCTGTCGGCCGCGTCGAAGACATGGTGGCCCTCGTCGAAGACGATGCGCGTGGGGCGTCCGTTCACATCGCGTCCGCGCGCCGCATTGACCATCACCAGCGCGTGGTTGGCGATGACGAGGTCGGCTTGCGCGGCATTCCTCGCGCTGCGCTCGATGAAGCATTTCCGGTAGTGCGGGCACCCGGCATAGACGCATTCGCCGCGCTGGTCGGTCAGCGCCGCGATCCCGCGCTTCCTGAACAGCGTGCCGAGCCAGCCGGGCAGGTCGCCGCCGATCATGTCGCCATCCTGCGAATAGGCGGCCCAGCGTGCCACCAGATGCGCGAGGATCGCCGGGCGTCCGGCAAAGCCGCCCTGCAGTGCGTCTTCGAGGTTGAGCAGGCAGAGGTAATTTTCGCGGCCCTTGCGCACTACGACGGGGGGCGAGCCGTCGGAGCGGGCGGAAGGCCAGGCGCGCGCGCTCTCGCGGCGCAGCTGGCGCTGGAGGTTCTTGGTATAGGTCGAGACCCAGACCGTGCCGCCCGAGCGTTCCGCCCACAGCGAGGCGGGCGCGAGATAGCCGAGGGTCTTGCCGATCCCCGTGCCCGCCTGAGCCAGCAGCACATGCGGCCGCCTTTGCCGGTCGCGCGGGCCGAAGACATGGCCGGCACCCTTCGAAAAATCGCGCTGGCCTTCGCGTCGTTCAGCACCTTCGCCGCTCAGCCGTTCAAGCTGGGCCTCGATCTCGGGCTCCTCGATCAGCACCTGCTCAGGCTGCGCGCGCTCGGGGGTTTCCTCCCATTCGGGCAGCCGGCTGAAAAGCCACTTCTCCGCCTTTTCCGGACGTCGGACATGCGACACCAGGACATTGGCCCAAGGCCAGCGTATCCGCGCGAGCGATTGCAGCGTCGACCAAGCCCCTTCGCGCTGCTCCCAGTCCTCGCTCTCGCAGGTGGCGACCAGCGCACCTGCAGCTTGCTGGAGTAGCAAGGGGACCGCAGCATCGTCTGCCGGCTCGTCGAGCCCCAGCGCATGCGCCAGCCCCTTGGGCGTCGGGACACAGAATCGCGCCGGATGGACGAAGGCGAAGAGCTCGAGCAGGTCGAGCCCCGACAGGTCCGGATACCCCAGACGATTGGCCACCAATGGCGCGTTCATCAGCAGCTGCGGCGTGTCTGCCGCCGCCATCACCGCTTCGCCCTTCGAACAGCCGTGTGTGGAGCCATTGGCATCGCGTAGCCAGGTGCCGGCATGGCTCGCATGGAGGGCGGGAAGGGGTAGCGGCTGGCTCACGGGGCGACCATGAAAGCGCCGGAACGAAAAGTAAACAGAGGGCGGCGAGACTATGCCGGGGCATGATCGGTCTGTCGCAAGCACTCGGCGCCTGGTCGTGAAAATGATTCAGAAAATATAGCGCAAACAGATAGTTATAGTTTCCTGAACAACGGTTCAGCGGAACTGTGACGAAATCGTGACCGTTTTTTGGGGCATGACCAAGACCCGTTATTCGATCGCCAGCGCCCCCATGGCAATTGCCGCGATGGCCGCGCTCCACGCCCCAGCCGTCATCGCGCAGGACGCCGGTCCATTTCCGTCCGAGCCGGCTGCATCGACACCGATTATCGTACCATCGCCGGAGCCGCTCTCGTCGCCCGCACCGCTGGTCCCTGAACCGCTCGTGACGGCTCCCGCTCCGGTGGTCGAGCTGCCGCAGCCCGAACCGGTGGCCGAGCCGAGCCTCTCGCAGGAGGCAGAGCCGGTCGCGACGACAGGCGCTACGAACAGCGCAGCTCCTCCGCTACGCGCAAACACCAGAACCGCCTCAGCCGCGCCTACCCCCCAGGTCACCCGCAGTGCGGAAAGTCCGGTCATGTCCGAACCGACCATTCCGGAATCCGTCCTTGCAAGTCCCACGGGTGCAACCGACGCCAGGGTCGCCGACGGACTCGCGGCAATCCCCGAGTCTGCGAGCGACCAGTCCAGCGCGATCCTGCTGTTCGCGCTGCTCGGCCTCGGCGGCATCGGACTGGCTGCGCTGCTTCTCATGCGCTCGCGTCGCCGTCGCCGCGAGGCAGAGGTTCCCATTATCGAGCGTCCGATTGTCAGGACCAGCCATCCGCTTGATCGCGATCCGCAGGTCACCACATTTGATGCGCCGCCAGCGGCGCCTCGCGACGAGCCCGCGCGACCGCTTGGTTCGGGCTATACGCCTTCGGTGGAGATCCCTGCCACACTGCCACATGATCCGGAAGAACGGGGCCGCCTGTTGCAGCGGATGATCAGGGCCCGGCCCGACCGCGCCAATCCCTTTGCTTCCCACAAGGCCCGGGCAAAGCGCGCCCGCCTGATCCTGCAGTCGATCGGGACCCGGTTCAACGTTCGCAAGCCGGGCATCGACCTCAGCCAGTACACCAACGTCTGGCCCGAACTGCGCGGCTGGCGTCCTGCGACATCCTGATCCCCTCCCGACCCCTGAAAGGTGTCGCAGCGGTAGGGCCGTCCTCCTCCTCGGAAGGGCGGCCCTATTGCCGCGTCAGGCGGCGATCGCGAACTCCGATGCGGCGAGTGCCTGCTCGAGATCGGCGAAGATGTCTTCTGCATCTTCGAGCCCGATCGAGAGGCGCAGCAACCCTTCGCCAATCCCGTGCGCGGCCCGTTCTTCGGGTGTGTAGGTTGAATGAGTCATGCTGGCGGGATGCTGGACCAGCGTTTCGGCATCGCCCAGCGAGACCGCACGCATGATCATGTCGAGCCGGTTCATGAAGCGGATGCCCTGGTCGTAGCCGCTGACGAGGTCGAAGGCGATCATGCCACCAGGCAGCGCCATCTGCCGTTTTGCCAGGGCATGCTGTCCGAAGCTTTCAAGCCCGGGATAATGAACCGCGGCAACCTGGGGCTGCGATTCGAGCCAACGCGCCACCTCGATTGCGGTCTTGCTGTGCCGTTCCATCCGCAGCGCCAGCGTCTTGAGCCCGCGCATGATGAGCGTCGCTGTAAAGGGGCTCATGACCGCACCGGTCATGTCCTTGAGCCCTTCGAGGCGGACCTTCTGCATGGTTTCTGCGCTTCCCGCGACGAGCCCACCGACAAGGTCGCCATGGCCACCAAGGTACTTGGTCGCCGAATGGACCACGATGTCCGCGCCCAGCTCGATCGGTCGGGTAAGCGCAGGGGTGGCATAGGTGTTATCGACCACGACCTGGGCCTGATAGCGGTGCGCCACCTCGCCGATCGCGGCGATATCGACCAGCCGCATGTTGGGGTTGGCCGGAGTCTCGAAATAGACGATCTTCACCTTATCGCTCATCGCCTGCTCAAGCGCGTCCGCGTCGGTCAGGTCGACATGCGTAACTTTCACTCCGAACTTGGCGAGGCCGTGACGGAAGAAGGCGAAGGTGCAGCCATAGAGCGTCTTGTCGGTGACGATCTCGTCACCCGCCTGTAGCAGGCTCCACATCACCGCACTGATCGCGCCCATTCCGCTGGCTGTGGCGACACCGGCATCCGCCCCTTCGAGCGTGGCGATGCGCTGCTCGAGCAGGTCGAGCGTGGGGTTGGAAATCCGGCTGTAGAAATACCCCGGTTGCTGCCCCGCGAAAATCGCGCCGCCCTGTTCGGCGCTATCGAATGCAAAGGTCGAGGCCATGTGCATCGGCGGCGTCAGCGCGCCCTGGTTCTCGGCGGGATCGTAGCCGTGATGAATGGCGCGGCTGGCAAAACCGGAAAGCTGGGTGCGACTCATGGTATTGACCTCTCAAACTGTGTTCGATGCCCGTATACTGCCTTCGTTCTGGAATTTCCGTGCGAATGATGCCAGTGGATGTCGCCAAGTTGGCATATTCTGCCAAAGGAGAGACCGATGGATGCCAAGGACCGCCGGATCCTGCGCGAATTGCAGCGCGACGGCCGCCTCACCAATGCCGAGCTGGCCGAGCGGGTGAACCTTTCCCCGTCGCCGTGCCTTCGCCGCGTGCGCAACCTCGAGAATGCCGGCGTGATCGACCGTTATGTGGCGATCGTGGACCGCGAGGCGGCGGGCTATCCGCTCACCGCATTCGTCCAGGTCACGCTCGCCCGGCACGAGCGCGAGGTGGTCGAAACCTTTGAGAAGCGCGTTCGGGAAACCCCGCAAATCCTCACCTGCCACCTGATGACCGGGAGTTCGGATTATCTCCTCCAGATCGTGGTCGCGGGACTCGATGCCTACGAGACGTTCATGCGCGACACGCTGCATACGACGCCGGGGATAGCGACGATCAATACCAGCTTCGTTTATGGCACGGTGAAGGATACCGTCGAACTGCCCTGAGCCGCCTTCGCACTTGCAACACGGGCGGTCATAGGCGAAGGGCTTGGCTTATGAGCATGACCGCACTGATCGAAGCCGCACGCGTATCCAAGGCCTGGCCGTTCCAGGAGGCGCAGCGCCTGCTCAAACGCTATCCCGACGGCGTGAAGCCCGACGGATCGCCGGTCCTGTTCGAAACGGGCTACGGACCCTCGGGCCTGCCGCATATCGGCACCTTCCAGGAAGTGCTGCGCACGACGCTCGTGCGCCGCGCCTTCGAGGCGATGATCGGCGCGAAGCCCGAAGACGGCAAGACACGGCTGGTCGCGTTTTCAGACGACATGGACGGGCTGCGCAAAGTGCCCGACAACGTGCCCAACCAGGAGCTCCTGCAGACGAACCTGCACCTGCCCTTGAGCCGGATTCCCAATCCGTTCGATACCGACCATGAAAGCTTCGCCGCGCACAACAACGCCAAGCTGCGCGAATTCCTCGATCGCTTCGGTTTCGAATACGAGTTCATCGCGTCGAGCGACATGTACAACACCGGGCGCTTCGATGATGCGCTGCGCGGGGTGCTGGCCAACAACCGGGCGATCCTCGATATCATGTTGCCGACGCTGAGGGCTGAGCGGGCCGCGACCTATTCGCCGGTCATGCCGGTCAGCCCGCAGACCGGCAGGGTGTTGCAGGTCCCCGTCGAAGTGGTCGACGCAAAGGAAGGCATGATCCGCTTCACCGACGAGGATGGCAGCGTGATCGAGCAGTCGGCTCTCGGCGGGCAATCGAAGCTCCAGTGGAAGGTCGATTTCGCGATGCGTTGGGTCGCGCTCGGCGTCGATTACGAAATGTATGGCAAGGACCTGACCGATACTGGCGTGCAGTCGGGCAAGATTGCCACGGTG
>JBFOLW010000042.1:0-8273 GCA_040830305.1 Erythrobacter sp. | reverse complement strand
GCTTGAAATTGGCCCAAACCCCCCGGGCGAAAGACCTCCGCCCCCCCCCGCCCGGAGGCGTCCCCTTGGGGGGGGGCCCCAGGGGCCCCCAACGGGGTGCGAAAACCCCACGAGGATTTGGGCGCACGCCCCGCCAAGGGCGGGGGCATGCCCGAGACGAGGGCGACAGTCACCGGGCTTCCCGCCGAGGCCTCCCTGAACCGCCCCGACAGTTGCGGCCCGCCGGTCGCGGTAGCCGATCTCAAGATCATGGCGGAAGACGGCAAGACCGAGCTCGCGACCGGCGAGGTCGGCGAATTGTGGGCGCGCGGACCGATGGTGGTGAAGGGATACTGGAACCGGCCCGAAGCCACGGCGGAAACTTTCGTCGAGGGCTGGGTGCGCACCGGCGACCTCGCGCGGCTCGATGAAGAGGGCTGGTGCTATATCGTCGACCGCGCGAAGGACATGATCATCCGCGGCGGCGAGAACATCTATTCCTCCGAAGTCGAGAACGTCCTTTACGACCATCCCGCGGTAACCGATGCGGCGCTGGTCGGCATTGCGCATCCCATGCTGGGCGAGGAACCGGCAGCGGTCGTCCACCTCGCACCGGGAACGTCCGCCAGCGAGGAGGAACTGCGCGAGTGGGTCGCCGCGCGGCTGGCCAAATTCAAGGTGCCCGTGCGCATCGCCTTCGTCGAGGACACGCTGCCGCGCAATGCCAATGGCAAGATCCTCAAGAAAGATCTCGGAGCGTTCTTCGCGTGAGCGGGACGGCGGCCACCCGCAAGTTCGGCGAGAAGCGCGAGGCGATCGTCCATGCCGCCGCGGTGCTGATCAACGAAGTGGGGGTGCAGGCGACCACGCTGGCCGAAGTCGCACGCGCGATCGGCCTCAATGCGACCAGCGTGACCTACTATTTCCCGCGCAAGGAGCAACTGGTCGTTGCGGTCTACGACGAGACGCTGACGCTGATGGAGCGCATGGCGCGCGAGGCGCTGGACCAGGCCGATCCCGCAGCGCGACTGCGGCATTTCATCGCCGCGCATGTCGCGCTGCGCAAACGCATTCGCGCAGGCGAGCGCGGTCTCGCCACGGCTTTGTCGGAAATCCGCACGCTCGAACCCGAGGTGCAGGACCCGCTGATGGCGCACTACCTGCGCATCGTCGACCTTGTGCGCCGGTTCTTCGGCGAGTGGCGCGACCAGGACGAGCGGGCGCTGTTTTCGGCCCGTGCGCATATCCTGCTCGAGGCGATGATGTGGTGGCCGGTGTGGTCGCTGCGTTATTCGGTGCTCGATTTCCCGCGCATCGAGGAACGGCTGTTCGACGTGCTCGCACATGGCCTGCCCGCCCGGCGGGGCGTCTTCGAACCGCAGCAACTGGTCGGAAGCTGGCGCCCCCCCGAGGACGAGGAAGCGGGCCAGAACGAGGCGTTCCTGCGCGCGGCGGCGGTGACGATCAACGAACGCGGCTATCGCGGTGCTTCGGTCAACCGCATTGCCGAGAGCCTCAATGTCACCAAGGGCAGTTTCTACCACCACCACCAGGCCAAGGACGACCTGGTGCTGGCGTGCTTCCAGCAGAGCTACGATCGGCTTTCGGCGGTGCAGATCGCGGGGCGCGATATCGAGACCGATTACTGGACGCGGCTGTCGAGCGTGCTGGCCGAACTTGTAGACCTGCAGTTCTTCGACCGCACGCCGTTGCTGCGGACGACCGCGCTGCAGGCGCTCGACATCGAACACAAGATCAACGTCGTCACCCGGTCGAACCGCCTGGCACGGCGCTTTGCCGGGATGCTGATCGACGGTATCGCCGATGGTTCGGTGCGGCCGATCGATCCGCTCGTGGCGGGGCAGGTGATCATGTCGACGGTCAATTCGGCCTATGAGGCGCGCCATTGGGCGGCGCGCTTCGATAGGCCCGAACAGGCGATCCGGACCTATCTCTCGGTCATGTCCGAAGGCATGCTGGCCTCATCGGATTGAGCCGGCGCAGATCGCCTCCCTGAAAAAGAGATGGCGCCCCCCGACGTCGGTGTCGGGGAGCGCCATTCTCTTGTGGCCGGGTGGCCCGACAGCCTCGCTCAATAGCTGGCGAGCTTGGCGTATCGATCCTTGAGATAGCTCGACGAACCCCAGCTTGCCTCGAGCACGCGCGCGCGCTTGAGGTAGAAGCCGACGTCGTATTCGTCGGTCATGCCGATGCCGCCATGCAACTGGATGCCCTGGTTGCTGATCGTGTGCAGCACGCGGTTGGCTTCCGCCTTGGCGATGGTTGCCGCACGCGCGACGCCGAAGCCGCCATCGACCGCCTGCAGGCCCGCCTCGACCGCGCTGCGCATCTGCGCGAGGTCGGCGAACAGGTCGGCCATGCGGTGCTGCAGCGCCTGGAAGGTGGCGAGCACCTGGTTGAACTGCACGCGCTGCTTCAGATAGTCGAGCGTGGTGTCGAACACCTGCTGCGCCATGCCGAGCATTTCGGCTGCGGTCAGCACGCGCGCGCGGTCGAGCACGTCGTCGAGCAGGCTGTCGCCGCCGCCTTCGAGCTTGTCCGCCGCGGCACCCTCGAAGGACACGTCTGCATGGCTACGCTGGTCGGTAAGCTTGCGCGTGGCGAGCGAGACACCGTCGCCCTTCTCGACGAGATAGAGCCCGTCCCTGGCCGCGACGACGAACAGGTCCGCGCCATGCGCTTCGTGGACGAAGGCCTTCCTGCCGCTCAGCTTGCCGCCCGATACGCTGGTTTCGATGGCCGACGGATCGTGATGCGCGCCTTCGTCGATGGCCAGCGTTGCCACCGTTTCGCCGCTGGCAAGCCTGGGCAGCCACTTGGCCTTCTGCGCGTCGCTTCCGCCGAGCACGATCGCGCTTGCCGCAATGGTCGTGGCGACCAGCGGGCTGGCGGTCAGCGTCTTGCCGAGTTCCTCGACCACGAGGCCCGCCGACATGAAGCCGAAGTCCGACCCGCCGTGTTCTTCGGGGATGATCACCCCGGCCCAGCCCATGTCGGCCATCGTGGCGTAGGCATCGGCGTTATAGGCATGCGGTTCGCCGCTTGCCCGGACCTTGCGGAACTCGGTCACCGGGCTTTCGTTGGTCGCCCATTCGCGCGCCATGTCGCGCAGCATTTCCTGTTCTTCGTTGAGAACTGCCATTTTCGTGCTCCCCTCTCTTACTGGTGGTCGAGCATGCCGAGCACGCGCTTGGCGATGATGTTGTTCTGGATTTCGGTCGAGCCGCCGTAGATCGTCGTCGCCTTGCCGAAGAGCCAGCCACGCACGGCCTCGAGTTCGCCGTCGGTGAACTCTTCGCCTTCCCAGCCGAGGCCCTGAAGACCGCGGATCTCGATCAGCAGCTCGCTGCGCTCCTGGCTCAGTTTGGTGCCGAGTTTCTTCAGCACCGAGCTGATCTCGGACACGCCGCCCTGCGCCTTGCTCTCCTCGACCGCACGACGCGCGGTTAGCAGGAAGGAATTCCAGCGGATCTCGAAATCGGCGATCTTGTCGCGCAGCACCTTGTCGGCGAGTTCGCCCGCCGCGTCGGTCTCGCCATATTTCTTGGCGATGTCGCCAAGGCTTTGGCCCATCATGCTGGCGAGGCGGCCGCCACCTGAGATATTGGTGCGTTCGTGCTGGAGCAGGCGTTTGCCGATGGTCCAGCCCTGGCCTTCCTCGCCGACGAGGTTCTTCTTGGGCACCTTCACATTGTCGAAGAAGGTTTCGCAGAACGGGCTGGTGCCGCTGATCATGGTGATCGGGCGGACCTCGACGCCGGGTGCGTCCATGTCGATCAGCATGAAGCTGATGCCGCGGTGCTTGTCGGACTTGTCGGTGCGCACGATGGCGAAGCACTTGTCGGCCCACTGGCCGCCGCTGGTCCAGGTCTTCTGACCGTTGATGATGTAGTGGTCGCCCTTGTCCTCGGCAAAGGTCTGCAAGTTCGCGAGGTCCGAACCGGCATTGGGTTCCGAATAGCCCTGGCACCAGCGGATCTCGCCGCGGCAGATCGGCGGGATGTGCTCCATCTTCTGCTCTTCGCTGCCATATTCGAGCAGGGTGGGGCCGAACATCATCACGCCCATACCGCCGATCGGGTTGTAGGCGCCCGCCTTGGCAAATTCCTGGTCGATGATCTTGGCCTGCGCCTTGGTCAGGCCGCCACCGCCATACTGCTTGGGCCAGGTGGGGGTGCCCCAGCCGCGCTCGCCGACAGCTTCGCGCCATTTGGTCTGTGCGGGCGTTTCGTCGGTCGGCCCGTCGACACCCGCAAGCGCGTTGGCCTTGCCTTTCAGTTCCTCGGGGAAGTTCGCGGCGAGGAACTGCTGCACTTCGGTGCGGAAGGCATCCTCGTCGGCACGGGCGTCGGGTTCTAACTGGGTTGCCATGAGTCTCTCCTGAATCTCTGCAACAGGCATACCGCAAAGTTTACGTGCACGGAAATACGCTAGGGCATGCTTGACGAATACCCGCGTTTGCGTCTCAAGCACGCGGATGAACGAGAAAATCGAGCCGCAATTGCGGATGCGCAGCTGGCTATTCGCGCCGGGCGACAGCGACAAGAAAATGACCAAGGCCGCCGAGGGCGAGGCCGACATCGTGATCTTCGATCTCGAGGACGCGGTGGTGGAAAGCGGCAAGGCCGATGCGCGCGCAGCGATCGCCGCTTTCCTCAACGCGAAGAGCGAAGCGGAACGGGCACGGCTGTGGGTTCGGGTCAATCCGCTCGACGGCGACTGGACCGCCGAGGATCTTGCCGCGGTCATGCCGGCCCGCCCCGGCGGAATCATGCTCCCCAAATCGAGGGGGCGGCGCGATGTCGAGGAACTCGACCGCCAGATGACCGCGCTCGAGGTTGAGAACGGGATCGAGCCGGGGTCCACGCCGGTGATCGCACTGGTGACCGAGACGGCAGCGGCGATGTTCACCACCGGCGACTATGGCGGCGCGCCGCGACTGGCGGCGATGACCTGGGGCGCGGAGGATCTGGCGGATTCGCTGGGGGCGCAGAGCAATCGGGATTTCGAAGGCGATTTCGCGTTCACCTACAAGCTGGCGCGCAGCCTGTGCCTGCTTGGTGCGGTGGCTGCGGAAGTGATGCCGATCGAGACGATCGATACCAATTTCCGCGACCTCGAGGCGTTGCGGAAAAGGGCCATCGAGGTTCGCCGCCAGGGCTATCGCGGGATGCTGGCGATCCACCCCGCGCAGGTGCCGGTAATCAACGAGGCCTTTTCTCCGAGCGAGGACGAGATTGCTGAAGCGCGCGAAATCATCGACCTGTTCGAAGCCAACCCGGGCGCGGGGACGATCGGCTGGAAGGGCGGCATGCTCGACCGGCCACACCTCTCCCGTGCGCGCCAGCTGCTGGCGCAGGTAGAAGGCTAGGCCGAAAGCTTGGCAACCTCCGCCAGAACCCGCTCGGCCCACTCGGGACGGCAGATCAGCAGGTCCGGAACGTAGGTGTCGGAGTTATTGTAGACCAGTGGGGTGCCGTCGATCCGGCTGGCGTGCAGGCCGTGCGCGAGCGCGACGGCGGCCGGGGCTGCGCTGTCCCATTCGTACTGGCCGCCGGTGTGGAGGTAGATCTCCGCTTCGCCGCGGACCACCGCCATCGCCTTCGCGCCGGCGCTGCCCATCTCGACCAGTTCGGCGCCGATAGTCTTGGCAATGGCGACCGCCTCGGCCGCCGGGCGCGTCCGGCTGACAACCATGCGCGGTTTATCGGCGGCGGCGGGCACCGCGACAGGGGCGTCGGTACGCAGCACTGCATGGAGGTCGGGCAGGGCGACCGCGCCGATCTCGGGCTTGCCGTTCACGCACAGGGCGACATGGACGGCCCAGTCGGTGCGAGCCTCGCCGTACTCGCGGGTGCCGTCGACCGGGTCGACGATCCAGACGCGGTCCTTCGACAGGCGTTCGGATGTATCCTTGCTTTCCTCGGACAGCAGCCCGTCGTCCGGCCGCTGCCGGCGCAGGGCGTGGACGAGGAACTGGTTGGCGGTCTGGTCGCCCGCCTGGCCCAGTGCCTTGCCTTCGAACACGCCGCTTTCGCGAACCTCGATCAGGATCCTGCCCGCCACTTCGGCTAGGTGGGCGGCCAGTTCGGCGTCGGTCATTTCGATGTTTTCCCGCTGTCCAGATGCTTGGCGGTCCGCATGGCAGAGACAAGCTGCCTTGCGAACCCCCGAGCTTTGTCCTGAGCGAGATCAGGCGACGGCGGGACGCCGTGCGAAGACCCCGAAGCCGGCGATGATCGCGTAGCAGATCACAGGGATAACCATCGCCGCAGCGAGGTCGCCGCCAGTCGCATCGGCGACGACGCCGTAGAGCAGTGGGACGATCGCGCCGCCGCAAATCGCTACATTGATGATGCCCGAACCATCGGCTGCACGTGGGCCCAGCTTTTCGCAGGCGAGCGAGAAGATGGTGGGGAACATGATCGAGTTCATGAGGCCAACGGCAAGAAGGCTGTAGGCCGCCATCTCACCTGCGCTGTTGGCCGAGATGAGGATCAGCAGGATTGCGCCGGTCGAATTGAAGGCGAGGATCTTGCCCGGGCTGAAAATGCGCAGGAAATAGGATCCGATGAAACGCCCGACCATCGCGCCGCCCCAGTACAGGCCGATCATCCAGCCGATTACGCTCTCCGGCTGACCCAGGACGCGCTCTTCGGAAAGGTAGTTGATGATCACCGAGCCGATCGAAACCTCGGCACCGACATAGAGGAAGATGCACAAAGCGCCGTAGCCGAAGCGGCTGCGCTTGAGGAGATCGAGACCGGCGAGGCCTTCCGAGGCTTCATGCTTTTCGCCCTCCAGGCGGTTGCGGAACAACCAGACGACCAGGGCGACCAGCGCGATCAGCGCAGCGAGGCCGAGATAGCCCTGCCAGATCGCTTCGCTTTCGGCTTGGCGATAGGCCTGCAATTCGACGCCCGAGAGCTGGTCGGCGCTGACCGTCGCCAGACTGCCGAGGATGACCGCCGCGCCGACGATCGGGAAGATAGTCGTGCCGAGCGAGTTGAATGCCTGCGCAAATGTCAGGCGGCTGTGCGTCGTACTGGCGGGGCCGAGCAGGCTGATCAGCGGGTTGGCCACCACCTGCACGATCACCACGCCACTGGCGAGGATGAACAGCGCGAACAGGAAGATGGCGTAGGTCGCGGTCTGGCTGGCGGGGATGAACAGCAGGCAGCCGGTCATCATCGTCAGCAGGCCGGCAACCGCGCCGCGCATATAGCCGATTTTCTTGACCAGCTTGGCCCCGGGAATGCCGATGATCGCATAGGCGGCGAAAAAGCAGAACTGGACCAGCATGGCCTCGGTCCAGCTGAGCGTGAAGAGCTCTTTCAGCTTGGGGATGATCACGTCGTTGAGCGAGGTGATGCCGCCGAAGATGAAGAACAGGCCGAAGACGAAATACTGCAGGCCGGGCGCATTCACATGCGTGCCTTCGTCCTCGATCGGATTGGGGTCGGTGCTCGTCGCAACATCGGGTGCGAGTGCCATTTCAGTGTCCTCCCTGGATCCGGTGCGACCTGTCGGAGCCCGGCTTGTTATCCTTGTGTTTTGTGTGACAGGAAAAGCCCGTCACACAAAACGAATACGAATGTGCGCGTTCAGAACGAGCAGTCGGTCCCTGCCGCAAACTCCTCGCGCTCGATGGTGCCGATGTTGATCGTGAACGCGCCATCGGACGCAAAGGCCAGCGTCGGGCCGAGATTGGCTGCGCAGGAAGAGGTGATCACCATCTCGCGCCAACTCTTGCCTTCGGCGACCGACAGTTGCTGCGTGATGTCGATGGGGTCGCTCGAGCCGACCTTCAGCGTTACGCGGGCCTGCGGGCGGCTCGCGACCTCGTAGAGTATGCGATAGCCATAACCGGTACCGCCGCCGCCTTGCGCCAGTTCGAGCGAGGCACCCGGTGCGAAGGTCACGGTCCGCGCGTCTTCCTGCGCCGTGCGGTCGAGTCCTGTGGCGGTGATCCCGCCCGCCTGACCGCGCAGGTTGTCGAGCTTGCCCGTTGCCGTATTGGCGAGCACGCCATCGGCAAGGCGGCCGTTGACATACCAGTCCAGTGCGGCGCCCTGTTCCATCGGCGCGCAGCTTTCGTCGAGTGTCGCGAGCGGGCTGGTGTCTTCGAGAGATCGCCCGTAGCCGAGCGGGAAGAGGGCACCCTCGGGGCCGTTGAGAGGACCGTAGTCGCAGCTCGCCGGCCAGCTGAAGCCAAGCTTGCCGGTCGCCGGGACCGCGCCGGTCAGGACGTCGGCGATACCAGCGCCCTCGCT
>JBFOLW010000041.1:0-2403 GCA_040830305.1 Erythrobacter sp. | reverse complement strand
ATCGCCGCTGTTCATCGTATCGGGACCGGAACTGGTCATTGCGCAGTGCAAGGCAGGGATCGTCGGCGCATTTCCCGCGCTCAATGCACGGCCACAGAGCCAGGTCGATGAATGGTTGCACCAGATCACCGAGGAACTGGCCGCGCACAATCGCGACAACCCAGACCGTCCGGCGGCGCCCTATGCGGTCAACCAGATCGTCCACAAGTCGAACGACCGGCTCGATGCCGACATGCAGACCTGCGCCAAGTGGCAGGTGCCGATGGTGATCACTTCGCTCGGCGCGCGCGAGGAGGTGTTCAACGCGGTGTGCGGTTGGGGCGGCATCACGCTGCACGACGTGATCAACAACCGCTTTGCGCGCAAGGCGATCGAAAAGGGCGCGACAGGCCTGATCCCGGTGGCGGCAGGCGCCGGCGGGCATGCCGGCGTGCTCAGTCCCTTCGCATTGATGCAGGAGATTCGCGAGTGGTTCGACGGCCTCGTAGCGCTGTCCGGCTCGATCGGGCACGGCCGCTCGATCCTTGGCGCGCAGGCACTGGGCGCGGATTTCGCCTATATCGGCTCGCCGTGGATCGCGACCACCGAAGCCAATGCCGACGAGCGCTACAAGCAGGCGATCGTCGATGGCAGCGCTGACGGGATCGTCTACACCCACCTGTTTACCGGGGTGCACGGCAATTACCTGCGCTCGAGCATCGAGGGTGCCGGGCTCGACCCGGAAAACCTCCCGGAAAGCGACCCGAGCAAGATGAACTTCGGCAGCGGCGGCAACACCAAGGCCAAGGCGTGGAAGGACATCTGGGGTTCGGGCCAGGGCATCGGCACGGTCCGCGAAAGCGCGCCGGTTGAGGACACTGTCGCCCGGCTGGAGCGTGAGTATGTCGCGGCGAAGGAGGCCCTGACGAGCGCGACTGCCTAGATCGCGGTCGCGCTCCACAGGGTTTCGGCCATCGCGTCGAGATCGGAGAAATCCAGGCCCTTGCCGAGCGCGTCCCGCCGGTTGAGCCGAAGTGGCTGCCGTTCATCGAGCAGGCGCCTTCGGAGCGCGCCCTGGAGCCAGGCCAGCCGCATCAAAGCGGTTTCAGCTGCTTCGCGCGGTTCGGCCGCGCAAAGGCTCGACCAATGCCTTTCAATGCGTCCTACGCGGTCGATGACCATTTCGTTGTAGTTGCGGTGCGGCCCACGATGGAGGGGCAGCGCCAGGCGTTGGGCAGCCTCCTCCCGCGCGGGGAGAAGTAGCCCGTTGCGGCGAAAATCGTCAAAGCCGATCCGCCTGGTCCCAAGCGTCTCGAACAGCGCGGCGAGACCCGTCGTGCGCAACAACTGACGCGGGAGCAGATGATGCCTTTGCAGCGCGGGATCGTGCTGCGGGGATCCGCGGTGGTTGACCGCACGAAACGGCAGATGGCTGCGACAGGCGGATCGATGGCCTGAGGCAGATCGCCCCGATAGCTGCCTAGGCGCAGGCAACCCGGACCAATCCGTTGACCGGGTCCGGTTCCAGCCGAAGCGCGTCTCCTGCCTCGGTCATGAGCTCGCGCCCCTCGGTCAGATCCTCGGAGCCCACCAATTGCTGGACGATCCGGACAGCGAGGCGCGTGGCCTTGGTCCGGTCGGCGCACAGATCCGGTCCGATCGAAAGCTCGGCCCCGATGAAGAATTCAAGCCCTTCGCTCAGGAGCCCCACCTGCTCGTCAAACCGCATGCCGAGCATGCCGAGCGCCGGGAACGGTCCCCCGGCAAGCCATGCTTCGACCGTCTTGGCGAAGAACTTCGGCGCAATTGACGATCGCGCGGGGGGCCAACAAACCGCCCCGATCCCTCCGAGAGCCTGGGTAAGCGTAGCACCCAGCCCCAGAAGCGTGCGCACGACCGGGAGCGAATGTGCGCCAGCGGCTATATGCGGACCGGGGTAAAGGCCGATCGCCTCGCCCGACGATCTGTCATCGACGTCACAGTTGAATAAATACTCGATCTCGGGAGTGGCTATCGCCGGACCGGGGCGCAGGCCGAGCAAGTCGAAGGTCAGGCCATCCAGGATCAGCTCGAGCCAATCGTCATCCTCCGTGTGCGGGTTCTGCCGGGCAACGGTATGCGGAGGATGCGCGGCAGTAGCGGGGTCATGGCTGATTGCGGCGCGCGGATGGTGCGCAAGCGCCGCGGTCACCGCCTCCCGGTCGGGTCGGCTGCCACGACCGAACACGAGCACCAGGCCGGGCGCGATCCGCGCCTCGTTCCTGTCGCCTTGCGCAATCGCCGTCACGGTTTCCTGCTGTCCTGCTGCCCCACGCATCCGACCTTGACCGTTATCCGATAAGCCGTCGAGTCCGCATGGGATTAATGATCGGTAATGGAGGAGCTTTCAGAATATTCCCTGGGCGACCCCTTCGGACAGCCCTT
>JBFOLW010000040.1:0-2998 GCA_040830305.1 Erythrobacter sp. | reverse complement strand
TTCGACGCCTATCTCAGCGACAAGGCTGCCCCGCCGCTCAAACCGGGTCTGCATGTGTTCGAGGACTGGTCGCTGGCGGACCTGCGCGATTACATCGACTGGACTCCCTTCTTCCGCGCTTGGGAGCTCCACGGAACCTACCCGCGCATACTGGACGACGAGGTGGTCGGGGAAACGGCGCGCCAGCTGAAGGCCGATGCCGATGCTATGCTCGATCGGATCATTGGCGAGAAGTGGCTGACCGCCAAAGGCGTTGCGGGTTTCTGGCCCTGCGCACGCGATGGCGACGACGTGACGATCCACGACGCCGAGGGCGAAACCCACACCGTGCTGCCCTTCCTCCGCCAGCAGGTAAAGAAATCGCGCGATCGGGCGAATATGTGCCTCGCCGATTTCATCGATCCGGCAGGTGACTGGATCGGCGGTTTCGCGGTCGGGATCCACGGGATCGAGGAGCATTCGCAGGCATTCCTCGCCGACAAGGACGATTATTCGGACATCCTGCTCAAGGCGCTGGCGGACCGTTTCGCCGAAGCCTTTGCCGAGCGTTTGCACCAGCATGTCCGCACCGATCTGTGGGGTTACGCGCCGCAGGAGCAGTTGACCAACGAGGCGCTGATCAAGGAGAAATACCGCGGTATCCGCCCGGCGCCGGGGTATCCGGCGTGCCCCGATCACAGCCTCAAGCCGGTCCTTTTCAACCTCCTCGATGCGGAGAAGAATGTCGGCCTTTCGCTTACCGAGAATTTCGCCATGTATCCGACGGCGGCGGTGAGCGGGTTCTATTTCGGCCACCCCGAAGCACAATATTTCGGCGTCGCGCGGATCGCGCGCGACCAGCTGGAAGACTATGCGCAACGCCGCGGTGTCGATATGGCGACCGCGGAGAGATGGCTGCGTCCCAATCTAGACTGAACCGCGTCCAGCCGACGCTGGCACACAGTTCGCGCCTCGCCCTGATCGGCGGGGCGCTGCTGGTGCTGGCCTATGCCACGCTCTGGTGGCTGGTAGCTTACGAGGGCACGCTGCTCGAAGCGCTGTGGTTCCTCCCCGGCGTCGGGGTGATCGGGGCGATAATCGCCAATGCCAGCGGCACGGGCGGAGGAGTTGTTTTCGTACCCGTTTTCAATGCCATGCGCGAGCTCGGCACCATGGCGCTCGATCCGCTGCAGGTGGTCGCGGTGTCGATGGGCGTCCAGGCGTTCGGGATGAGCCTTGGCGGGCTGCGCTGGAGCGATCGGCTCTATCACCAGCACGAACCGTCCGGTCTGGAGGCGCGCACGCGTACCCGCGACTACTGGATGGTCACGCTTGCTGTTCTAGCGGTCTCGCTTCCGGCATTGCTTGCAACCCAGAGGCTGGTGGCATTCGATGCGCAGGCGGTGCTGCTGGGCTACAAGGCCTTCTCGATCCTGCTCGGTCTCGCGCTGATCGTCTCCACCTGGACGGTCAACCGCAGCGCTCCCGAACGAAACGCACTTGTTCCGGTCGACCTTGTGGCGCTGTTGGTCATTGCCATTCCCGGCGGGGCGATCACCGCGTTGTTTTCGGTCGGCATCGGAGAGCTGGTCGCCTTCTACCTGTTCCTGCGCCACTATCCGATGGTGCTGTGCGTCGGGACCGCCTGCGTGATCTCGGCAGTGAGCTGCGTTGCCGGCCTCGCCTGGCATGTCGAGGCGGGCACGATGCAATGGGAAGTCGTGCTGCTCGCGGGCCCGGGCGCGATGCTCGGCGCGTTTCTTGCCCGACCGATTGCGCTGTGGCTTGGTGCACGACGGTTGAAGACCGCCGGGGGGGCTTGGATCATGTTGTCGGCCTGCTACCTCATCTGGCTCAATTGGCGCTGATTGACTTGGCAGCGGAGGGCGGGGCATCCCCGCTTCATGCGTATTACCTTACTTGCCGTTTCGCTTGCTCTCACCGGATGCTCGAGCGTGCCTGATCGGGTGTCGGCCGAATCCACCGGCCGGGTAGCTTTACCCGCTGCCGTCGTGGTCGAATTCGACAAGGAGCGCGTGACGCCCATGGCCATCGAGGGAGTTGCGGATCGCGAAACGGGCCGCCCCGTCGGCGTCAACGATCCTGTGCGGGTCGCGAGCATTTCGAAGCTCGTCATGGCACTCGCCACCCTGAGGCTCGTCGAGGAGGGCAAGGTCGACCTGAAGGCGGACGTTTCCCGATATCTCGGCTGGGAGGTGCGGCATCCGGCCTTCCCGGATGTCCCGGTGACGCTCGCACAGATCCTTATGCATCGTGCGGCGCTGCGCGACGATGCGGGCTACGTCATCCCGCTTGGCGAGAGCCTCGAGGAAAAGCTGGCCAATCCTGCAGCGTGGTACGCCAGCGCGCCGCCGGGGCAGGCGCCTTTCGAATATGCCAACCTTGGCTCGCCGCTGGTTGCCACCGTGCTCGAGGCGGCCAGCGGCGAGCGCTACGACCTTCTGGTCGAGCGCACCGTTTTCGCACCTCTCGGCATCGAGGCCTGCTTCAATTGGATCGGGTGTTCGCCCGATCAGGCCCGGAGCGCGGTGGTGCTGTATCGCAGCACCGGGGAGGTGGCGCGCGACGATGCTTCGGACCGACCGCCACATTGCACCTTTCCGGTGGCGGAGGGTACCGCCTGCTCGCTCGACGGCTATGTGCCCGGCACCAATGCCTCGGTCTTCTCGCCGCAGGGCGGGGTGCGGATGGGGATGATGGACCTCGCGAAGATCGGGCAGGTCCTGCTCGGCGCGCATGCCGATTTTCTCACGCGCCCGGCCGACTACATCCGCGTTGCCGGCTACGAAGGGCGCAACCGCGAACAGGATTTCTTCTGCTTCTACGGCCTCGGGATGCAGGTAATCCAGACGGGCATTCCCGGCTGCGAGGACGTGCTCACCGGCGACGGGGCGGTCTACACCGGTCACGCGGGCGAAGCCTACGGCCTGCGCTCGGGCCTGTGGGTCGATACCGACGCAGGGACGGGCTTTGCCTATTTCGTCACCGCGGTGCCCGA
>JBFOLW010000039.1:0-3918 GCA_040830305.1 Erythrobacter sp. | reverse complement strand
TTTTCGGGCAGATAGGTGAAATCGAGGCTGAGCGGGGTTCCCTCGATCGGCATATTCGCCGCCAGGAGCGGGGCGCCGCTGTCCGGCACTGCCGCAATGTCGGGGGCGGGCGCGCCGGGACCCGACAGTTGGGGCAGGGCAAGAAAGGCCAGCACAACCGCCGCTGCCGCGCTCAACCCGCCGGCCCATTGCCAGCGGCGCAGGCGGCGGCGCAGCGACACGATGTCCGCACTGCCGTCGTCGCTCGCCAGTTCGGCTTCGATCCGTTGCCACACTTCCTCGCGCGGCATTCGCGGGTCGATGTCGTCGGCCAGCGGAGCGAGGCGCTCCTGCCAGCGCGCGACTGCGATCGCGAATGCCGCATCGCTGGTCTCGCGTGCGCGCGCGGCAAGCAGCTCCTCGCCCTCAAGCAGGCCGAGCGCATATTCCGCGGCGAGGGTTTCGTCCGAAGTCATTCGCCCGCCTCCATGCAGGTCTTGAGCTTGGCGAGGCCCCGGCGAATCCAGCTTTTCATCGTGCCGAGCGGCACATCCAGCCGCTCGGCCAGCTCGGCATAGGTCCGCCCTTCGAAAAAAGCGGTCCGGATCGCGTTGCGCGGCGTTTCCTCGAGCTTTTCGAGGCATGTGTGGACGCGTGCCTCGCGCTCGGCGTCGATCAGCATGGTATCGGCCAGCGGATTCTCGTCAGCGACGGGAGCAGCCTCGTCTTCCGCCACCGCGCCGCGCCGGACCTTGCCCGTGCGCAGCCGGTCGACCGCGCGGTTGCGCGCGAAGGTGGCGAGCCACGAGATCGGGCTCGCGCGATCCGCATCGTAGCGGTCGGCGCGGCGCCACAAGGTCAGGTAGACGTCCTGCAATGCGTCCTCGGCTTCTTTCTCATCCCCCAAGATACGGTAGCAGATGCCGAATAGTTTCGCCGAAGTGGCGCGGTAGATCTCTTCAAGCGCCGAGCGGTCTCCGCTTGCCAGCCGACGCATGGCGGTCTTGAGCTTTTCGCGGGCCTCGGCGGTGGCAGGACGCATCAGCAGCCCGCCACGCAGGCCGAACGGCTGGTTTCGATCTGGATTGTCGGGTGGTGGATCCGATGATCCTGCTCCAACCCTCGGGCCAGCTCGCGCAGGAAAGTATCCCCGGGGTGGCCGCCGGGCATGACGAGGTGGGCGGTCAATGCGGTCTCGGTGGTGCTCATCGGCCAGATGTGAAGGTCGTGCACCGCCTCGACCCCCGCAAGCCCCGCCAGGTAGGCGCGCACATTCGTTTCGGACACACCCCTCGGCACGCCCAGCAGGCTCATCGCCACGCTGTCTTTCAGCAGGCCCCATGTCCCCCAGGCTATCACCAGCACGATGGCGAGGCTGACCGCAGGATCGATCCACTGCGCGCCGCTCCAGATGATCGCGAGGCCCGCCAGGACGACGCCGAGACTGACCAGCGCGTCGGCTGCCATGTGCAGGAAAGCCCCGCGGATGTTGATGTCGTGCTGCCCGCGCAAGAACAGCGCAGCGGTGCCCGCATTGATGACGATCCCGATCCCGGCGACGACGACCATCGTCTCACCCTGGACGGGCGCGGGCTCGGCAATACGGTGGAGCGTTTCGAACAGGATCGCCCCGATCGCCACCAGCAGCAGTCCGGCATTGGCGAGTGCAGCGAGAATGGTCGAGCTCTTGTAGCCATAGGTAAATCGCTCTGAAGCCGGACGCTTGGCGGCGACGCTCGCACCCCAGGCCAGCAGCAACGCGAGCACGTCGGACAGATTGTGTCCGGCATCGGCGATCAGCGCCATCGAACCCGATATCCAGCCGTAGACCGCCTCGACGATCACGAAGCCCGTATTGAGGACGATACCGATCAGGAAGGCGTTGCCGAAATCGGCTGGGGCATGGCCGTGGCCGTGTCCGTGATCATGCGAATGGCTGTGACCCGCTCCCATGAAGCTACTGATATACGCAGGCATCGAGCCCGTCACGGCCCACCGAACCGATCCGCGCGGAAATCGTATTGCCGTAACGAGCAAGCCAGCCGCGCGGGTTCTTGACTGATCGCTGCTTGGGCAGCGGCAGCGCCGCCGCCATCCGCGCCGCCTGCAGCGGGCTAAGCGAGGCGGCGGAAGAGCCGAAATAGCGCCGCGCCCCGGCCTCCACGCCATAGGTCCCGATGCCCGTCTCGGCCACGTTGAGATAGACCTCCATGATCCGGCGCTTGCCCCAGATCTGCTCGATCAGCACGGTGAACCAGGCTTCGAAACCCTTGCGGACATATCCGCCACCCTGCCACAGGAAGACGTTTTTCGCGGTCTGCTGGCTGATCGTCGAACCGCCGCGGATGCGTCCGCCGCGCGCGTTGCTCTCGATCGCCTGTTCGATCGCCTCGCGGTCGAAGCCGTCATGCAGGCAGAATTTCCCGTCCTCCGCAGCGATTACCGCGCGGACCATGTCGCGATCGATATTGCTGAGGCTTGTCCAGTCCTTGGTGATGCCGTTGGCATCCGTCAGCATGGTCGCAGTGACCGGCACGGGCACGAAGCGGAACAGCACCACGAGCAGCAGGCTCAAGCCGACGAAGCCGATCAGGGCCTTGAACAGGAAGCGGACCAGCCAACGCATTCCAGCGCGTCTAGCGGGGCTGTGGCCGCTGCGCAATCTACCAGCTTGCTCCTCACGGGGCACCGTGCTTACGTCATTCCGCGGCCGTGAACGGCTGCGAGGGAGGGACTATGCACAAGATGGTTTTCGGGCTGGCCGCTTCGGCCATGGTTATGTCGCTGTCGAGCGCGCCTGCGTCGGCGGACCCGGCGGCAGTAAGGCAAGCCGTGGCTGCGGATTACGACCGCCACCTGGAGGATCTTTTCCGTCACTTCCACGCCAATCCCGAACTCTCCTTCCTCGAAACGCAGACCGCCAAGCGGATGGCGGCGGAACTCCGCGATGCCGGGCTCGAGGTTTCCGAAGGTGTCGGTGGCACCGGCGTCGTCGGCATGGCGCGCAATGGCGATGGGCCGCTGATCCTGCTCCGCGCGGACATGGACGGGCTGCCGATGCCCGAAAAATCCGGACTGGAGTATGCCTCGACCGCGACGCAGGTCGGGATGGACGGACAGGAATATCCGGTCATGCATGCTTGCGGGCACGACGTTCACATCACTTCGATGGTCGGCACCGCACGGCGGCTGATGGCGATGAAGGACGACTGGTCGGGCACGCTGATGTTCATCGTCCAGCCCGCCGAAGAACGCGTCGGCGGCGCGAAGGCCATGCTCGAGGACGGGCTCTACGAACGCTTCGGCACGCCGGATTACGCGCTCGCCTTCCATGTTTCGTCGATCCTGCCGACGGGCAAGATATCCGCTTCGGAATCGATCCAGTACTCAAGCGCTGATTCGGTCGACATCATGGTGCCAGGCGTGGGCGCGCACGGGGCGAGCCCCCACATGGGCCGCGATCCGGTCTACATCGCCTCGCAGATCGTGACCGCGATGCAATCGATCGTCGCCCGCGAGGTCCAGCCGCTGAAACCCGCCGTCATCACTGTCGGCGCGTTCCATTCGGGCACCAAGCACAACATCATTTCCGACCGTGCCGACCTGCAGTTGACAGTGCGCGCGAATGACGAGGAAACGCGCGCGCAACTGCTCGCCGCGATCGAGCGGATCGCGGTCAATATCGGCAAGGCGCATGGCCTGCCCGACGAGCTTCCGGTGCAGGTTAGGGTGTCGGAGGGCACGCCGGTAACCAACAACGATCCCGACCTCGCCCGCCGGCTTAACGCGGTGATGAAGCGCGACCTTGGCGAGCAGGTGTTCGAGCCATGGGAGCAGCGCGGAATGGGGGCGGAGGATTTCGCCTATTTTGTCGCCGATGAATACGGCGTGCCGGGATATTACTTCGCTGTCGGCGGCACCCCGCAGGCAGCCTTCCAC
>JBFOLW010000038.1:0-13311 GCA_040830305.1 Erythrobacter sp. | reverse complement strand
GGACCCGGCTGGGACCGTCCCGTTTGGACGATCCCGTTATCGGAGCGTCCGGTTATTCGGCGGCTTCGGCCAGCATGTCGACCGAGACGAACTTTCGGTCGAGTTTGCCCTTGTGGAAGCGCACAATACCGTCGGTAAGCGCGAACAGGGTGTGATCCTTGCCCATGCCGACGTTTGCGCCCGGATAGAACTTGGTACCGCGCTGGCGCACGATGATGTTGCCGGCGACAACGTTTTCGCTGCCGAACTTCTTCACACCAAGGCGACGACCGGCTGAATCGCGACCGTTGCGCGACGAACCGCCTGCTTTCTTATGTGCCATCGTCCGTGCTCCTTACTTCTTGTCTTCGGTCTTCTTGGCGGCGGCCTTCTTGGGCGCTGCCTTCTTGGCCGGAGCCTTCTTCTCGGCGGCTGCCTTCTTCGGAGCAGCCTTTGTCTCCGCGGCGTCGGCCTTCGGAGCAGCTTCCTTCTTCGGCGCAGCCTTCTTGGCGGTGCCGGTGCCGACATCGGTGATGCGCAGCAGGGTCATCTGCTGGCGGTGACCGTTCTTGCGGCGGTAGTTGTGACGGCGGCGCTTCTTGAAAACGACCACCTTCTCGCTCTTGGCCTGCGCAATGATCTCCGCCGAAACGGTGACCTTGCCGGCATCCGAAAGCGCGTCGCCTTCGCCCGCAAGCAGGACGTCGCCCAGCGTGATGGTGTCGCCGGCTTCGCCAGCCAGCTTCTCAACCGCGATCTTGTCTCCGGCGGCAACCCGGTACTGCTTGCCGCCCGTGCGCACTACTGCGAACATGGTGGTTATCTCTCGTTCAAATTGCTGTGCCGTGATCTTGCGAATGCACGACGCGCCCGTCAGGCCGCCTGAGGCAGCCCCGGAAAGAAGCGTGCCGTTAAGCGAAAGGAGCTGCCAAGTCAACGCTTGCTGAGTGGAAAATTACATCCTCGCTGGCGCGCGGCAGCGTCCGTGATATGGAGACGGCGATGATCGATCGCAAGGACCTTGTCGCACCGCTCGCTGCAATCCTTCTGGCAGGATGCTCGGGCACGGCCGGAGACCGCTATCCCTCGCTCGCCATTCGCGACGTAGAGCGTGCAGAAGGCACCTTCGAGCCTGTGCCGGGCAAGCGGCTCGACGTGCCCGCGGTGGAGGTCGATCTTGCCGGAGGTCTCGATGCGCGGCTCGCTGCCTTGCTGACCCAGGCCGAGGCCGCGCACGCCAGTTTCACTTCCGCCGTGCCCACGGCCGAATCCCGCGTTCGGGCCGCGGCAGGCAGCGCGATCGGCAGCGACAGCTGGGCCGCCGCGCAGGTGGCGCTGGCGGATCTCGATTCGGCGCGCAGCACAGCCGCGATTGCGCTGGGCGATCTCGACATTCTCTTCACCGCCGCGACCGTCCATGCCGAGGATGCCGCGGCGATAGCGGCAACGCGTGATGCAGTTGCCGCGCTCGTTGCACAGGAAGACGCCGTGCTCGAGCGGCTGCGGGCGCGCGTGCGGTAACGCGCGCAACAAAGCGCGGAGCCGGTTGCCCGACCCCGCGCCTCTCCCCAAGCCATGCAAGCGGTCAAACGATCGCGGCAATCGTTATCGAGGCGACGCCCCAGCAGAAAATCAGCACCGGCAGGATCAGCACCTGAACCGCCGCGTCGCGAGCAGTCACGCGTCCGGTATGCGTGGCGATGCCGCTGCGGACCAGCTTGCCCCAGCTCATGTTCCGCGTCCGATGTCCCGGCTCAAGCTTTGTCCAGAGCACCGGCAGGCCGAAACCCGCCACGATAAACAGCGCGAAGATAGCCATCGGGATGACCAGCCCCGGCGTCGACAAGCCGGCCGCCATCACAGCTAGAAAACCGAGATAGAGCGCCACGGTCGCGACATAGAGCCCCTTGGGCAGCTCGAAACTGCGATCGGTGTCGTGCGCAACTTTGGGCGATTCGACGATGGCGGCTTGCTGGGCGACGAGTTCGCGGGTGAAGTGCTTGGACATTGCGTGCTCCTTTGTTGGAGCCCTGATGAGCCTGTCCGTGCATCCGTTCTTTGATCTCGATCAACGAATGCCGATTAATTCCAGCGATCGAGGTCGATCCGGTCCTGTTCGCGTGGTTCGATCCAGTGCCAGCCGTCGCTGCGCCTTTCGCGTTTCCAGAACCAGGCAGCCGCCTTGAGGTGGTCCATCAGATAATCGGCAGCCTCGAATGCATCGCGCCGATGGCGGGCAGCCGTAGCGACGAGCACGATCGGTTCGCCCGGTGTCATCACCCCGATCCGGTGCCAGGCGAGCACGCCGACCAGTTGGAACCGGTCGTGTGCAGCCTGTGCCAGGCTGTGCATGCCAGCAAGCGTAAGCTTATCGTAATGCGACAGCTCGAGCGCTTTCACGCCGCCATCGGGCCGTACCTTCCCGAGGAAGGATACGATCCCGCCCGCCTCGCCATGAGCGGCGTTGAACGCGGCCAGAGCCTCACCCGCCGACAGCCCTTTTTCCAAGAGCCGCACATCGAGCGGAGTCGAGAGCGAAAGCCTAGCCACCGCTCACCGGTGGCAGCAGCGCCACCTCGTCCCCGTCGCGTGCGACAAGGGCGGTCTTGTCCGCGAGCACCTTTCCATCGCAGGCGACATTGACGCGATCTTCGCCAAGCTGCGCGGCAACCTCGGGTCCGACCGCCTCGAGCAGACCTGCCCAGTCGAGCGGCGCGGGAACCTCGCGCTCCTGCTCACCTGCCATGTCGCGCAAAGGGCCGAAGAATAGGATGCGTACGCCCATGGTTCAGGTCTCGAGATACTGGCCGGTGATCCCGGGCGCGCTGGCAAGGTAGGTCTCGGTGGCCGCCACCGCACCGCCCTCGCCGTCTCCTGCGACCATGTTTACCCGCCGCGGCGTGTGCTTGCGAGCGAGACCGGCGACGATCGCCAGTCGCCATTCGCGGTGGGCATGATCCGCGGGAGGCAGAACAAGCATCACGTCTTCTCCGGTCGCAAGGATGCCCTCGACATGCGCCAGCCAGTGCTGGTGGAACACGCCCGCTGCGGCGAGCGGATCGTCGGGCAGTCCGTCGACCGCGATACGCTTCATTCGCGCCGCTCGCGGTGCAGCGTGATCCCGATCTTCTCGCCTGCTTCCGCAATGGCAAGCTTGACAATTTTTACCGTCACTGCCTCGACTCGCTTGTCCTGGAGGAAGAGTGTCTCGCACACGTGATCGGCGACAGCTTCGATGAGCTTGAAGTGCACGCCTTCGGGCAATGCCTCGGACGCGGCGAACTTCAGATCCATGTAGTTCTTCGAATCGTCGAGCGCCGTGTCGGGCTCGTAGCGGTGCAGCGGTTTCATCCGCACCTGGATCGTGAAGCGCAGCGGCTGCGGGCGCCCGGTTTCTTCGGAATAAATACCGGTGAGCACATCGTGCTCGAACTCGGCCACTTCGAGTATCAGCGAATCGTTCATCGGTAGCGGCCTTAGCGCGGATTGGACCAGCGCGCGAAGATCGCCGTCGGAAGCAGCCGTCCCGAGCTGTCTTCGCGCACCGCGAGATCGCCGTGTTCGACCTTGCCTGGCAGCCCGGCGAACACCTCTTCCAGCAAGCCTCCGAGGGCAAGACTGCTCATCCGCACCGCATAAACGGTGAGGAACAGGAAGCTGCTGTCTGCATCGAGCAATTGCCGGCAATCGGAAACAAGATCGGGCAGCCCCTGTTCGAGCCGCCACACCTCGCCGTCGGGACCGCGTCCGAACTTGGGTGGATCGAGAATTATCCCGTCATAGCGCCGCCCGCGCCGTACTTCGCGCGCGGTGTATTTCATCGCGTCCTCGACCAGCCACCGGATCGGGCGATCGTCCAGCCCGGCGAGCGCGGCATTCTCGCGCGCCTGCGCAACCGATTTCTTGCTCGCATCGACATGCGTGACGCGGCCGTAGCGGCTGAGCGCCTGGGTTCCGACACCGGTATAGCCGAACAGGTTCATCGTCTCGGCATCACGCGCATCGCCGAGTTGCTCGCCCATCCAGTCCCACACCGGCGCCATGTCGGGAAAGAAGCCGAGATGGCGGAATGGCGTGCAATGCGCGGTGAAGCGCGCCTCCCCGCCCCAAGCCAGCTGCCAGCCGTCGCGCGGGACATCGCGCGAGAATTGCCAGCGCCCACCGCCATCCTCGTCGCTGCCGGGTACGAACTCGCCATGCGCGTCCCACTCGTCGATTCGCGGCGACCACATGGCCTGCGGCTCGGGGCGGATGAAGCGGTAGTCGCCATACTGTTCGAACTTGCGTCCATGACCGCTGTCGAGAAGGCGATAAGCCTCCCAGCCCTCGCCTACCATGAGCACCGGATTGCGGACCAATTCGGCCATCAGGACGCGTGTCCAAGGATATGATCGCGCACCGCCTCGTAGGTTCCTGGCAGCTCCGCATAGGCTTCTTCGCGCGCGAAGAGATCACCGACACGCGCGGGCAAGGCAGGTCGCATGCCGGTGGCACGCTCGACCGCATCAGGGAATTTCGCTGGATGCGCTGTTGCCAGCGTGACGACCGGAACGTCGACCGGGACGTCCGCCGTACGCGCAGCGTGCAGGCCGATCGCCGTGTGCGGATCGACGATCTCGGCGCATTCCTCGCTCGCCCAACGCATCGCGCGCGCCATGTCGTCCTCGTCGGCGCGCAGGCTGGTGAACAGGTCGGCAGCGCCCTCGCGCTGGGCGTTGGTCAGCTGCATCGCTCTCGCCGCTTCGAACGCACGCATCTGCCCGGCCAATGCCACTCCGTCGCGCCCTCCCACGTCGAAGAGCAGCCGTTCGAAGTTCGAGCTAACTTGAATATCCATGCTCGGAGCAGCCGTCGGGGTCACCGTCCCGGTCGAATAGTCGCCTGCAGAGAGCGCGCGGTGGAGGATATCGTTGACGTTGGTGGCGACGACGAGCTGCTCGATCGGCAGGCCCATGCGCGCTGCGACATGGCCGGCGAACACATCGCCGAAATTGCCCGTCGGCACGCTGAAGGCGACCTTTCGCTCCGGCCCGCCGAGCTGCAGCGATGCCGCGAAATAGTAGACTACCTGCGCCATCAGCCGCGCCCAGTTGATCGAATTGACCGCGCCGATACGGTGCCTGGCAGTCACATCCCTATCGGCGAAGATCCGCTTCACCATGGCCTGTGCATCATCGAACGATCCGTCGATCGCGATATTGTGGACGTTGGGCGCACGCACGGTGGTCATCTGGCGGCGCTGGACATCGCTCACTCGCCCCTTGGGATGGAGCATGAATATCTCGACCCGGTCGAGCCCGGCCACTGCATCGATCGCCGCGCTGCCTGTGTCGCCGCTGGTCGCGCCGACTATGGTGAGGTTGCCGCCTTCGTGCGAGAGAAACTCCTCGAACAGCAGGCCGAGCAATTGCAATGCCACATCCTTGAAGGCGAGCGTGGGGCCGTGGAACAGCTCCAGCAGCCATTGCCGCTCGTCGAGCTGGGTCAGAGGTGTCACCGCGGCATGGGCGAAGCGTCCATAGGCCTTTTGCGTCAGTTCATGCAGGCGCTCGGGCGTCAGGCAATCTCCGACGAAGGGCTGCATGACCCGCGCCGCAAGCTCCGCATAAGGCAGGCCGCGCATCGCCGTGATCTCGTCCGTGGTGAAATGCGGCCATTCCTCTGGCACATAGAGGCCGCCGTCGCTTGCGAGGCCGGCCAGCGTGACGCCGGCGAAATCGAGCGCAGGGGCGCTTCCGCGGGTTGAGACGTATTTCATCGGAAAAGGCGGTTAGCGGGACGCTGGTGCGCGGGCAAGCAAGCGGCTCTTTAATCCGCCCTAGCCCGCGTGGACCGGCGGCGCAGCGCGATCACGTAGATAAAGAGCGCGGTCAGCGCGAAGAAGAACCACTGGCCGGCATAGGCGAGGTGGTTGTTGGGCAGGGATGCGGGATCGGGCTGCGCCAGGGGTTCCAGCCCTGCAAGCGGCTCGACGGCGACGATCCTGCCTCCGGGCGCGATCGTGCCGGTCACTGCGCCGCCATCCCAGCTCACCGGTGTGGGATCGCGAGTGAAACCGATATCGATGGTTGCCGTGACGCCAATGGACAGAAGGCAGGTTGCGCGCTGTGCGACGCCGTTCTGGCCGCGCGCACTGCGCCCGGCAGTCGACGTCATGCCCTGCACCTCGGCACAAGTGACGCTCGTCCGCCGATAGAGCAGGCCGTCCAGCGCTTCGGGATCGGCCGGGTAAGCGACTTCGGACGGCATGGCGGCAGCCTGTTGAGCCCGGGCGATCAGCGCCTCCTTCTCGCCCTTGCGGTCGAGCTGCCAAACGCCCAGCGCAATCATCGTTCCAATAGCGATCATGACGACAAATGTCGCCAAAAATGGGAACCCGCGATCTCGCCGCCAAAGCCAAAGAATTCCGGACAGAATTAGCGCAACAAGGATTCCCCGAAACCCGACTACGAGAAGCCGATCAAAGTCCATGAACTTACCTTACCTGTCGGCTAGCGTGCAATGCGAGAAGGGCAGCCGCGGCGATGCCGGACTGCCCTTCGCGTGTTTCAGTCCTGTCGACTGGCATCAGTGGACGGCAGCGCCCCAACCGCCCCAGATGTAGACGACGATAAAGAGGAACAGCCACACGACGTCGACGAAGTGCCAGTACCACGCAGCCGCTTCGAAGCCGAAGTGCTGGCGCGGGGTGAAGTGGCCCTTGTAGGTGCGCACGAGGCAGACGATCAGGAAGATCGTCCCGATCAGCACGTGGAAGCCGTGGAAGCCGGTCGCCATGTAGAAGGCCGAGCTGTAGGTGTTGCCGCCGAATGCGAACGGAGCAACCGCATATTCGTAGGCTTGGATCGAAGTGAAGACCACGCCGAGGATGATTGTCAGCCACAAACCCTTCTTGAGCCCGTCGCGATCGCCGTGGATCAGCGCGTGGTGCGCCCAGGTGACCGTGGTGCCCGAGCACAGCAGGATCAGCGTGTTGAGCAGCGGGAGGCCGAACGGGTCGATCACATATTCGATCGCCGCGGGCGGGAAGGTCCCGCCGACCACGTCGGTCAGCTCGCTCGGGAACAGCGCGAAATCGAACCAGCTCCAGAACCAGCCGACGAAGAACATCACCTCAGAGGCGATGAACAGGATCATGCCGTAGCGCATGTGCAACTGGACGATCGGCGTGTGGTCGCCGCGCTCGGCTTCCTTCACGATATTGCCGAACCACGCGAAGAAGGTCGCGATCAGACCCGCGATGCCGAGGCCGAGCACGAGGTGCGCGCTGGCCATTTCGTGCATGTAGAGAACCATGCCGCTGGTAAAGGTGAGCGCCGAAATCGAGCCGATCAGCGGCCAGATATCGGGCTCGAGGATGTGATATTCGTGATTGACGTTGCCAGCCATAGTTCTCGCGTCCTGGGTTTCGCTTTGCCGGTGCCCTTAATGCGCCAAGGCGCGCGGGTCTAGGGGCTACTCGGCAGATTCCAGTGCCCGGTGGAAAGTATAGGAGAGCGTGATCTGCTCGACACCCTCCATGTTGGGATCGTCGAGCGCCTTGGGGTCGACGAAATATAGCACCGGCATGCGCACTTCCTGCCCCGGTTCGAGCACCTGCTCGGTAAAACAGAAGCACTGGATCTTGTTGAAATAGGCGCCGGCCTGTTCGGGCTCGACATTGAATGTGGCGGTACCGGTGATCGTCTCGTTCGAATTGTTCTTCGCCAGATAGATCGCCATGTCGCGCTGGCCGATGGAGACGGTGTCGGTCACCTGTTCGGGCCGGAAGCTCCAGGGGACATCGCCAGCCGTGGTGCCATCGAAGCGGACCGAGATCGTCTTGCTGCCCGCGCTCGCGCCGAGGCGCTCTGCCAACGCCGCCTCGGTCTCGCTCGCCCGCTGCGTCGTCCCGCCGAAGCCAGTCACCTGGCAGAACAGCTCATACAGCGGGACCGCGGCATAGCCGAGGCCAAGCATGGCAAGCGCGCCTCCGAAAGCCAGCAGCGCGGTACGGTTCTTGCGGGTTTCAAGAGTCGCGGCAGTCATGACAGGCTCACATCCGGGCGATGGTGATCACATAGAACAGTATGGCGAGAAACAGCAGGATCCCGCCAACAACCAGATTGCGGCTTCTCTGGCGGCGCTTGAATTCGGCTTCTTCTTCGGGGGTCATCAAATCCATCCCTGGTTGGCCAGCACACGGTCCACCACGAGCGCAGCGAACAGTGCGAAGAGATAAATGATGCTGAAAGCGAACAACCGCTTTTCCGGCTTCATCGTATCGTTCTCGCCTGTCTGGCGGAACGCGACGGGAAGCGAAAGCGCAAGGAAGGCAAGAGTCAGCGCAAGCGATGCAATACCGTAAACGTAGGCCGTTCCGCCGATGAACCAGGGTGCGGCGGCGATCGGCACCAGCAGCACCGAATAGGCGAGGATCTGGCGGCGCGTCGAGGTCTCGCCCCTGACCACGGGCATCATGGGTATGCCGACATTGGCATAGTCGGTCTTTACGAACAGCGCGAGCGCCCAGAAGTGCGGCGGAGTCCACATGAAGATGATGAGGAACAGCAGCACCGGCATCAGCGTGATGTCACCGGTCACCGCGACCCAGCCGATCAGTGGCGGAAAAGCCCCCGCGCCCCCGCCGATGACGATGTTCTGCGGCGTGCGTGGCTTGAGCCAGATTGTATAGATCACGGCATAATAGAAGATCGACAGCGCGAGGATCGCGGCGGCGAGCCAGTTCACGCCCAGCCCCATGATCATCACCGAGGCGGCCGAAATGAGGATCCCGAAATCGCGCGCATCGGTGCGGTTCATGCGGCCGGCCGGCAGCGGACGGGCAGCCGTGCGTTTCATGCCCGCATCGATATCGGCTTCCCACCACTGGTTGAGCGCCGCAGCCCCGCCCGCGCCCAGCGCGATACATAGTATGGCAGTGAAGCCGAGGACCGGATGGATGCTACCGGGGGCAGCCAGCAGGCCGCAAAGGCCGGTGAAGATCACGAGGCTCATCACACGCGGTTTGGTCAGCGCAAAGAAGTCGCGCCATTCCGCCGGAAGCTGGGTTGGAACTGTCTGGGCCATGGAATCGGGCGCCATATAGGGGCTCAGAGCCGCTTTAGCCAGTCAATCAGGATGCGATTGACCTCATTCGGCCTTTCCTGCTGGGTCCAGTGGCCTACGCCGTCGAGGATGTGCCCTTCGGCCTTAGGTGCAAACATCTCCACCAGCGCCACCGGGTCTTCGACTGCACCGAACAGGAAAGTCGCCGGATCGCGTGTCCCGCCGACGAAAAGCGCTGGCTGTTCGATCCGCTTGCCCGTCCAGCCCTGCAGCCATTCGTAATCCGCTTCGTGGTTGCGATAGCGATTGAGCGGACCCCGAAAACCGGACTGCTTGAACTCGGCTTCGTAGAAGTCGAGATCCTCTTCGGTCAGCCAGGCAACCGGTGCCGGATCGGGCAAACCTTCGAGGAAGGTCGCGCCATAGGGCTTGTTCCAATAGTCGCCCGGCGGGACGTCCCCGCTAATCGAATACATCATCCGCTGGACGAAATCGCGCGGATCCTTCTCAGCCTCGGCCTCGGCGACGCCCGGTTCCTGGAAATACTCCTGGTAGAAGAAGCGCCCCTGCGAGGTGAAATGCTCGTGGAACACTTCGGTGAAGGGGCGACTGGGCACACCTGCAAAGGGCACCGACAACCCCGCGACCGCGCGGAAATGCTGCGGGTGGGTGAGCGCCGAATTCCACACGATCGGGGCACCCCAGTCGTGGCCGATCAGGACAGCGGGCGCATCGGGTGAAAGCGCCTGGCGCAGGCCCACCAGATCGCCGACGATACGCTTCATCGCATAGGCCTCGATCGGCTGCGGCTTGTCGGACCCGCCATAGCCGCGAACGTCGATGGCGCATGCGGTGAAGCCCGCCTCGGCGACAGGAGCAATCTGGTGGCGCCACGAATACCAGCTCTCCGGAAAGCCGTGAACCATGACGACAAGCGGGCCTTCGCCCTCGATCGCACAGCGCAGGCTCGCCTCGCCGGTATCGACGGTACGCATATCGGGCATTCAGGTATCGCTCCGGACAAAAGAAAACGGCCGGTCCACCATGGGACCGGCCGCTCTCGTGTGTCCAGTGCCTTGGCGCTTAGGCCGGCTTCGGACTCATGTGATCGTCCGCCGTGTGGTGATCCTCGATCACCGGCAGCGTCTCGAACTGGTGGAACGGCGGCGGGCTCGACAGCGTCCATTCGAGCGTGGTCGCGCCTTCGCCCCAAGGATTGTCCGCTGCCTTCTTGCCCGCCACGAAAGCATAGACGATGTTGACGAAGAACAGGATCATCGACAGCGCCATGATGGTGTAGCCGAACGAGCTGATCTCGTTCCAGTAGGCATAGGCCTCGGCATAGTCCGGGTAACGGCGCGGCATCCCCTGCAGACCCAGAAAGTGCTGCGGGAAGAAGATCACGTTCACACCGATGAAGAAGCCCCAGAAGTGCAGGTGCGAAAGCAGTTCGGAGTGCATCCGGCCGCTCATCTTCGGGAACCAGTAGTAGAAACCGGCGAACATCGAGAACACCGCACCCATCGACAGCACGTAGTGGAAGTGCGCCACCACGAAGTAGGTGTCGTGGACCACGTCGTCGATTCCGCCATTGGCGAGATAGACCCCGGTCACACCGCCGACGGTGAACAGGAAGATCATGCCGATCGCCCAGACCATGGGCGACTTGAACTCGATTGAACCGCCCCACATCGTGGCGATCCAGCTGAAGATCTTCACGCCGGTCGGGACGGCGATGACCATGGTGGCCGCGGTGAAGTACATCTTCGTGTTCACGTCGAGACCGACGGTGTACATATGGTGCGCCCACACGACGAAGCCGACGACGCCGATCGCGACCATGGCGTAGGCCATGCCGAGGTAGCCGAACACGGGCTTGCGGCTGAAGGTCGAAACGATCTGCGAGATCATGCCGAATCCCGGCAGGATCATGATGTAGACCTCGGGGTGACCGAAGAACCAGAACAGGTGCTGGTACAGGATCGGGTCGCCGCCGCCTGCGGGATCGAAGAATGTCGTGCCGAAGTTGCGGTCGGTGATCAGCATGGTGATCGCGGCGGCAAGGACCGGCAGCGCCAGCAGCAGCAGGAAGGCGGTAACCAGCACCGACCACACGAACAGCGGCATCTTGTGCAGCGTCATGCCCGGTGCGCGCATGTTGAAGATGGTGGTGATGAAGTTGGTCGCGCCAAGGATCGAGCCGGCACCGGCAAGGTGGAGCGAGAAGATCGCGAAATCGACCGCGGGACCGGTCGAGCCGGTGGTCGAGAGCGGAGCATAGACGGTCCAGCCGACGCCTGCCCCCGGCCCCGTGCCGCCGGGCACGAACAGCGAGAACAGCAGCGAGACGAAGCCCGCGACGGTCAGCCAGAACGAGACATTGTTCATCCGCGGGAACGCCATGTCCGGCGCACCAATCATCAGCGGCACGAACCAGTTGCCGAAGCCGCCGATCATCGCGGGCATGACCATGAAGAAGACCATGATCAGGCCGTGGGCGGTGATGAACACGTTCCACATGTGCAGCGAGGTGTCGAAATCGGGCGTGCCGCCCATGAATTCGGCCCACCACTGCAAGTACTGGATGCCGGGTTCGGCCAGCTCCATCCGCATGATGCCCGAAATCCCGCCACCGATGATACCGGCGATGATCGCGAAGATCAGGTAGAGCGTACCGATGTCCTTGTGGTTGGTGGACATGAACCAGCGCGCGAAGAAGCCGGGCTTGTGGTCGGCATCATGCGCGTGGTCGTCGGTGTGAGCCTGGAAGCTGTCGGCGGTGGTTGCCATCGTGCTATACTCTCGAGCTAATCGTAAATCTTATGCGGTGGGGGCGGCGGGAGCAGCGCCCGCACCTGCTGCGCCGGGCGCAGAGCTTTCGGGGTCCTGCAGCGGCACGGTCGACGGAGCCGCTTCGTCGGCACCAGCGATGGTGCCGCCCTGCGCCAGGACCCAGGCGTTGTACTGATCCATCGGCAACGCCTCGATCGCGATCGGCATGTAGCCGTGGCGCGCACCGCACAGCTCGGAACACTGGCCGTAATAGACGCCAGGCTCTTCGATCATCAGCAGCTTTTCATTCAGGCGGCCGGGAACCGCGTCGAGCTTGAACCAAAGGCTCGGCACAGCGAACGAGTGAATGACGTCCGCTGCGGTCGTCTGGAAGCGGATCGGCACGCCGACAGGAACAACCATGCGGTTGTCGACTGCCAGCTGGAACGGCTCGCCGCGAGCCTCGGCCTCTTCCCGGGTCAGCATGTTCGAGACGATCTCGAAATCGCCATTGTCGGGATAGGCGTACCCCCAGTACCACTGGTAGCCGATTGCCTTGACCGTGATCGCGTCCTTGGGCGGCGACTTGTACTGCGCGCTCAGCAGGCCGATCGACGGGACCGCGATTGCCAGCAGGATCAGTGCGGGAACGACCGTCCAGATGACTTCGATCAGCGTGTTGTGGCTGGTCTTCGACGGCACCGGATTGGCGCGCTTGTTGTACTTGAGGATGACCCACACGAACAGCGCCAGCACGAAGAGGCTGATGATCGCCATCACCCATACCAGCACGATATGGAGCGAATTTGCCTGATGTCCGATCGGCGAGAACTGCTGCTGGACGTCGATCCCGGCAGCGACCGGCATGCCCTTGCCTTCGGTCGGCTTCATCGGGACGTAGGCACCCGAACCTTCGGCAACCGCATCGGGATCGGCGACGTCGGCCGCAGCAGCCGGATCGGTCGTTTCAAGCTGTTCGGCCGGAGTCGCTCCGGCGGCATCCTGCGCGCTCGCGCCCTGCGCGCCGAGGGCGAGCATCGCGGCCATCGCAAGGCTGGTAGCAATCCGGTGGAACCCGTTGAGGGAGCCGAGAATTTTCATCGTCGTGGCACTCTTTCGTGTCGTGTCTCGTTCCGGGCCTGCCGACTGTCGCAAATTCCGTGTGCACGGCAGGACGCGCCCCTCGCAGGGGCCCGATTGCGCCCGCCTATAGGCAGGGAATGCGATTGCCTCAAGCGGGTGGCCGATAAAAATGTGCAAGCGGTTTTGCCTCTTGCGCAATCGCGCCCGACCCGCTTTGGACCGCAGCATCATGACCGACGAAGAGATCCTCCACGAATTCCGCGCCAGCGAAGCACTGCTCGAAGGCCACTTCAGGCTTTCGAGTGGACGTCATAGCGGGCATTATCTGCAATGTGCGCGTGTGTTGATGAACCCCGAGCGCGCCGGACGCCTGGCCTTTGCGCTGGCGCAGAAGATTCCGCGCGACAGCCGCAATCAGATCGACGTTGT
>JBFOLW010000037.1:0-2657 GCA_040830305.1 Erythrobacter sp. | reverse complement strand
GCGTCCCGCGCTGGTACTCGCGCCGAACAAGATCCTCGCCGCGCAGCTCTATGGCGAGTTCAAGAGCTTCTTCCCGAACAATGCGGTCGAGTATTTCGTCAGCTATTACGACTATTACCAGCCCGAGGCCTACGTCCCGCGAAGCGACACCTACATCGAGAAGGAAAGCTCGGTAAACGAGGCGTCCGACCGGATGCGCCACTCGGCCACGCGCGCGCTGCTCGAACGCGACGACGTGATCATCGTCGCCTCGGTCTCGTGCCTCTACGGTATCGGCTCGGTCGAGACCTATTCGGCGATGATCTTCGACATCAAGAAGGACACGAGCGTCGACCAGCGCGAGCTGATCCGCAAGCTCGTTGCGCTGCAATACAAGCGCAACGATGCCGCATTCGCGCGCGGCAACTTCCGCGTGCGCGGCGACAATCTCGAAATCCTCCCCTCGCACTACGAGGACATGGCCTGGCGGATCAGCTTTTTCGGCGACGAGATCGAGGAGATCAGCGAATTTGATCCGCTGACCGGCAAGAAAGGCGCCAGCCTCGACAAGGTGCGCGTCTATGCCAATTCGCACTACGTCACGCCCGGCCCGACGATGAAACAGGCCAGCGAGGCGATCAAGTTCGAGCTGCAGGAACGCCTCAAGGAACTACACGAGGAAGGCCGCCTGCTCGAAGCGCAGCGATTGGAACAGCGGACCAATTTCGATCTCGAGATGATCGCCGCCACCGGCTCCTGCGCGGGGATCGAGAACTACTCCCGCTTCCTAACCGGCCGCCTGCCCGGGGAACCGCCGCCCACGCTGTTCGAATATCTGCCCGAGAACGCGCTGCTGTTCGTCGACGAAAGCCACCAGACGGTGCCGCAGATCGGCGCGATGGCGCGCGGCGACCACCGCCGCAAGATCACGCTCGCCGAATACGGGTTCCGGCTGCCATCGTGCATCGACAACCGCCCGCTGCGCTTCAACGAATGGGACGCGATGCGCCCCCAGACCTTCTGCGTTTCGGCGACCCCGGGCACGTGGGAAATGGAGCAGACCGGCGGCGTCTTCGCCGAACAGGTCATCCGCCCCACCGGGCTGATCGACCCGCCGGTGGATATCAAGCCGGTCGAGGACCAGGTCCAAGACTGCATCGAGGAGTGCAAGGCCACCGCCGCCAAGGGCTATCGTACGCTGGTCACCACGCTGACCAAGCGGATGGCGGAAGACCTCACGGAATTCATGCACGAAGCGGGGGTCAAGGTGCGCTACATGCACTCCGACGTCGAGACGCTCGAACGTATCGAGCTGATCCGCGACCTGCGCCTCGGCGTCTACGACGTGCTCGTCGGCATCAACCTGCTGCGCGAAGGGCTGGATATCCCGGAATGCGGGCTTGTCTGCATCCTCGATGCCGACAAGGAAGGTTTCCTCCGCAGCGAGACCAGCCTCGTCCAGACCATCGGCCGCGCCGCGCGCAACGTGGATGGCCGCGTGATTCTCTATGCCGACCGGATCACCGGGAGCATGGAACGCGCGATGGCCGAGACCGATCGCCGCCGCGAGAAGCAGAAGGCCTACAACGAAGAGCACGGCATCACGCCGCAAACGATCAAGCGCAACATCGCCGATATCGTCGCCGACACTGCGAGCCAGGACGGCGTTACCGTCGATACGGGCGACGACGAGCGCAACAACCTCGTCGGCCACAACCTCCGCGCCTATATCGAGGACCTCGAGAAGCGCATGCGCGCCGCCGCCGCCGATCTCGAATTCGAGGAAGCCGGCCGGCTGCGCGACGAGATTCGCCGGCTGGAAAACGACGAACTCGGCCTCGGCGAGGAAGAGAAAAAAGCGCCCAAGGTCGGCCGCAGCGATGCGGGCCGACCCGGTACTCGCAAGACGCGGTATGGCAAGACACGTTACAAACGAATGGGCGGCAAGCCTTAAATCCCGCTTCTCGTCCGACACGGCCATTCGCGCCGATTTCGAACGGGCTGGTTTCTTGCTCGAGGCCGAAAGCGACATGCTCGCCAATCCGGACGACGGTCACACGACCAGTGTCTTCGCCCCCGGCATTCGCGGGAAGACCGACCGATTCGTGATGAGGTTCGTCAAACCCGGCGCGGTTGAATAGGCAGGCAGGAAAGGTTCGGGTGCTTTACGCGAACCCTGTCCCCCGCCATAGCACCGCCATGATTACGCGCCTGCTCGCCGCCGCTGCGGTTCTCGCCCTTCCCGTGCCCCTGGCCGCTCAGGACAAACCTGCTCCAGCCGCCGAGAAGCCCGTCACCCTCGATCCGCAGGTTCGCACCCGCGATCTTGCCGGCACCTTCGGCGGGCAGCGCATGTCCTATCGCGCGACTGTGGCCGAAACGGTGCTCACATCGGACGACGGCAAGCCCGAGGCGGTGATCGTCACCACCAGCTATGTGAAGAACCCGCACGACGCCTCACGGCCGGTGTTCTTTATCTACAACGGCGGCCCGGGTTCGGGATCGGTCTGGCTGCAGATGGGCGCATGGGGCCCCAAACGGGTCGCCATCCCGTCCGACGCGCGCGACGACGGCGCGCCGCCCTATCCGCTGGTCGACAATCCCGACAGCCTGCTCGATGTCGCCGACCTCGTCTTCATCGACCCGCCGGGCACAGGCTTCAGCTATCTCACGCCCGG
>JBFOLW010000036.1:0-13558 GCA_040830305.1 Erythrobacter sp. | reverse complement strand
CTCATTGCCAGCGGCGGCTTCGGCCTCTGCGGCATTCCCGAGCGCCTATTGACCGCGATCCGCGAGAGCGGGGTGAAGGGCCTGACCTTCGCCAGTAACAATGCCGGGATCGACAACGAGGGCATCGGCATGCTGCTGCGCACGCAGCAGGTGAAGAAGATGATCTCGTCCTATGTCGGCGAGAACAAGGAATTCGAGCGGCAGTTCCTCTCCGGCGAGCTCGAGGTCGAGTTCTGCCCGCAAGGCACGCTTGCCGAACGGATGCGCGCGGGCGGCGCGGGCATTCCCGGTTTCTACACCAAAACCGGCGTCGGCACGCAGGTCGCCGAAGGCAAGGAACACAAGGAGTTCGACGGCGAAACCTACATCCTCGAACGCGGCATCTTCGCCGACCTCGCGATCGTCAAGGCGTGGAAGGCCGACGAGACCGGCAACCTCGTGTTCCGCAAGACCGCGCGCAACTTCAACCTGCCCGCCGCCACCTGCGGCAAGGTCTGCGTGGTCGAAGTGGAGGAAGTGGTACCCACCGGCAGCCTCGATCCAGACTGCATCCACCTACCGGGCGTCTACGTCCAGCGCATGATCGTGGGCGCACCCTACGACAAGAAGATCGAATTCGAGACCACACGCGAAAGGGAGGCCGCATAATGGGCTGGGATCGCAACCAGATGGCCGCCCGCGCGGCGAAGGAACTTGAGGACGGCTATTACGTCAATCTCGGCATCGGCATCCCGACGCTGGTCGCCAACCACATTCCCGAAGGCATGCATGTCACGCTGCAGAGCGAAAACGGCATGCTCGGCATCGGTCCCTTCCCCTATCCCGACGAGGTCGATGCGGATTTGATCAATGCGGGCAAGCAGACCATCAGCGAGCTGCCGCACAGCGCCTATTTCGACAGCGCGGCGAGCTTTGCGATGATCCGCGGCGGGCATATCGACCTGACCGTGCTTGGCGCGATGGAAGTCGCGCAGAACGGCGACATCGCCAACTGGATGATCCCGGGCAAGATGATCAAGGGCATGGGCGGCGCGATGGACCTCGTCGCCGGCGTCAAGAAGATCATCGTGGTGATGGACCATAATGCCAAGGACGGCAGCCCCAAGTTCATCCCCGAATGCACGCTGCCGCTGACGGGACAGAACGTGGTCGACATGATCATCACCAACCTCGCGGTGTTCCACCGGGTTGATCACGACAGCCCGTTCCGCCTGATCGAGCTGGCGCCGGGTGTCACGGCAGAGGAAGTGGCCCAGAAGACGACCGCCGCATACGAGGTCGCGCTCTAGGGCCATGACCGGCACGCTCGAAACGGTCGAGGAGCACCGCTGCCACGGCGGGGTGCAGGGGATTTACTCGCACGCCTCGACCAGCACCGGCACCGAGATGACCTTCTCGGTGTTCGTGCCGGAGCACGAGGGCGGGGCAAAGCTGCCGGTGCTGTGGTTCCTCTCGGGCCTCTCCTGCACGCATGCCAATGTCACCGAGAAGGGCGAGTATCGCGCCGCCTGCGCCGAGCATGGCGTGATCTTCGTCGCTCCCGACACCTCGCCCCGCGGCGCGGACGTGCCTGACGATGAGGCCTACGACTTCGGCAAGGGGGCGGGCTTCTATGTCGATGCGACCGAGGCGCCGTGGAACAAGCATTTCCGCATGCGGGCCTATGTCGAACAGGAACTGTCCGCGCTGCTGGCCGGGCACTTTCCCGCCGACATGGAGCGGCAGGGTATTACGGGCCACTCGATGGGCGGGCATGGCGCGCTGACTATCGGTCTGCGCAATCCCGACCGCTTTCGCTCGGTCAGCGCCTTTTCGCCGATCGTCAGTCCGCTGAACTGTCCGTGGGGCGAGAAAGCGCTCGGTGGCTATCTTGGTCCGGACCGCGATGCATGGCGCGAATACGACGCCTGCGCCCTGATCGAGGACGGCGCACGGCTCGACGATCTGCTCGTCGACCAGGGAACCGCCGACGGGTTCCTCGAAGACCAGCTCAAGACACGCCTGCTGGCTGACGCCTGTTCGACCGCAGGCATCCCGGCCAGCATCCGGATGCAGCCAGGCTACGACCATTCCTATTACTTCATCTCGACCTTCATGGCCGAGCATGTCGCCTGGCATGCGGAGCGGCTTAAGCGCTGATCTTACGCGCACTTGGGATAACATGTGCCTGCCTGCGCGTTGGAGGTTCATGTTCTTCGAAGAAACCTGGCTCGACCTTTTCGCTCGCGGTATCATCCTCAGCTTCATCGGCCTTGGCTGGGTCACCGTGCTGATCCGGATCGTCGGGCTGCGGTCGCTTTCGAAAATGACCAATTTCGACTTCGTCATGACGGTCGCGCTGGGTTCCGTGCTTGCCAATGCGGTCACCACCGATAAATGGCCCGCTTTCTGGCAATCGATCATAGCGATGGCTGGGCTGTTCCTCGTGCAGGTAATCGCCTCCAAGCTGCGCAAGGAATCGGACGCGGTCGAGGACATCATGCAGAACCGGCCGGTCTTCCTTTATCGCGACGGCGCGTTTTGCGAGGAAGCCATGGCCGATGCGCGTGTGTCCAAGAGCGATGTCATCGCCAAGATGCGCGAGGCGAATTGTCTCTCACTCGACCAGGCGCAGGCAGTCGTGCTCGAGGCGACCGGCGACGTTTCGGTCCTCCATGGCGAGACGCTCGATGAGCGCCTGGTCGAAAATGTGAAGGCGGTCTAGCGCCTGTCCAGCCAGCGGGCGAAGGCGACCCCGCCGGTAATCAGGAACGGCACCAGCACAAAGCTGAGCGCGACCTTTGCCAGCACCTGGCCAATTAGGAGGTTGGTGATCTCGAACTGGCCATAGAAGGCGAGGGTGATGAAGATCACCGAATCGATCGCCTGGCTCAGCGCCGAAGCGATCGCCCCGCGCACCATCAGCGACAGGGTCGACGCGCCTTCGCCCGAGCCGCGCAGGCGCGAGAAGATCCACACGTTGAGCAGCAGCGACACGATGTAAGCAGCGGGTCCTGCCATCCATATCCGCCAGAGCGTCGAATGCACCCGCTCGAAAGCCGCCAGATCCTCCAGCCGATCCGGCTGCGAAAGCATTTCGGGGGAAGCTGGAAGATTGAGAACCAATTGCATCAGCCCCGATGCGATCAGCAACGGTACGAATCCCCACCAGACGATTCGGTTGGCGAGCTTTTCGCCGTAAAGCTGGGCGATCGTACTTGAAATCACCACCAGCAGGAGGAAAGCGAAAATTCCCGATTCCACCGCGAGCTCGGTTGGCCACAGCTGTACCTGCTTGTAGGCCAGAACCCCTGCGAGCACCGTCATCCCGCCATACAACAGCGTGTAAACAAACAGGCCCAGCGGCATCGCTGCTGCAGCGAGCCGGGTCTCGTTGGCGGGTTCACTCATGAATTGATCTCGTGCTTTTCGGGGACGGCATGGCCGCCGATCTGGCGTGAAAATTGACTAATGGAGCGCCGCAAGCAAGACAGCATCCGATTTCATCCGCAACTTGTCCGCATTGCAAAGGGTCCTGCATGTCGCCCATCCTGATCAATCTCGTCGGTATCGCGGCGATTCTGCTAATCGCTTTCCTGCTGTCGACAGGCAAGCGGCGGATCAGGCTTCGGGTCGTGGGCGCCGCCTTCGCACTGCAGGCGCTGATGGCAGTTCTGGTGCTGAGAACCCCGTGGGGCGTGAAGCTGATCCAGGCGATGTCGAACGGCGTGATCGCGTTGCTCGATTATTCGAAGGTCGGGATCGAGGCTGTGTTCGGCCCGATGGGTGCCAACCCCTTTACCAACACCTTCGTGATTGCGGCCCTGCCGGTGATCGTCTTCTTCGCTGCGATCGTCTCGATCCTCTACCACTGGGGCATCATGCAACGGCTGGTACGCTGGGTCGGCGGCGCGATCGGATGGATCACCGGGATCAGCAAGGTCGAGGCGCTCGGCAGCGCGGCGAACATTTTCGTCGGCCAGTCCGAAAGCCCGCTGGTGGTGCGCCCCTATCTCGCCGCGCTGACGCCGAGCCGGCTGTTCACGCTGATGAGTGTCGGCATGGCCGGTGTCGCAGGGACGATCCTTGCCGCTTACGCCAGTTTCATCGGGGCCGAGGCCGTACCCTTCCTGCTGGCGGCCGCCTTCATGTCGGCGCCGGGCGGGATCCTGATGGCCAAGATCATCATGCCCGATGACGAGAGCCTGCTGGCGCGCGATGCGGCAGAGATGTCGGGAGTGGACCCGGAAGGCGAAATCGTCCTTCCCGATGCGCGGATCAGTTCCGAAGGGCCGGCCGCGCTTACCGAGAGCGGAAAGCCGCACGAGGTTGAAGTGGCCGAAACCTTCGAGGAAGGCCACAAGCCCGCCAATGTGATCGAAGCAGCGGCGCAGGGCACGCAGACGGGCGTCAAGCTTGCCGTCGCCGTCGGTGCGATGGTCATGGTGTTCGTCGCATTGGTGGCGCTGGCCAATGGCATCCTCGGCGGGATCGGCGGATGGTTCGGCTATCCCGATGTGAGCTTCCAGCAATTGCTCGGTTTCGTGTTCGCACCCGTGATGTTCCTCATCGGCGTGCCGTGGGAACAGGCCGGTACCGCCGGCGGGCTGTTCGGGACCAAGATCGTGCTCAACGAATTCGTCGCCTTTATCGACCTGGGTTCGATGGACAGTTCGGTCCTGTCGGACCGCAGCCGTGCGATCGTGACCTTCGCGCTGTGCGGGTTTGCCAATTTCAGCTCGATCGCGATCCAGATGGCGGTCACCGGCGGGCTTGCGCCGAACCAGAGGCCGGTGATCGCCAAGCTGGGTCTCCGCGCTCTCGCCGCCGGCAGCCTCGCCAATCTGATGAGCGCGGCGCTGGCGGGACTCTTCCTCCCGTATTAAAGGGCGCATCCATTATGACCGATTCGAACACCGATATCGCGGTTGTGTCGCTGGCACAGCCGCTCGAGAGCATTGCCGACGAGCTGGGCCGCAGCTTCGAGGAGTACGGCTTCGCCGTGATCCGCGACCACGGCATCCCGCAGGACCTGATCGACCGCGCCGAGGCGCTGGCAAAGGAATTCTTCGCGCTGCCGGATGACGTGAAGCGGGCCTACCACATCCCCGGCGGCGGCGGCGCGCGCGGCTACACGCCGTTCGGAACCGAAAAGGCCAAGGATGCGAAGGTCCACGACCTCAAGGAATTCTGGCACGTCGGCCGCGAACTTCCCGCGGGTCACCCGCTGTCCGAATTCATGGCCGACAATATCTGGCCGGAGGAAGTCGAGCGCTTCCGCGAGACATTCAGCGAGCTCTATGCAGCGTTTGAAGAGGCGGGCGGACGCGTGCTCGAAGGCATTGCGTTGCACCTCGGGCTCGACCGCCAGTTCTTCGCGCCGACCGTCGAGGACGGCAATTCGGTCATGCGCCTGCTGCGCTATCCGCCGCTCGAGGGCGAGGAGGCTGAAGGTGCGATCCGTGCTGCCGCGCATGGCGACATCAATACGATCACCTTGTTGCTGGGCGCCGAGGAAGCGGGTCTCGAGCTGCTGACCAAGAACGACGAATGGCTTGCAGTCGATCCGCCCGAGGGCGCGCTGGTGGTCAATATCGGCGACATGCTCGACCGGCTGACCAACGGCAAGCTGCGCTCGACCACGCACCGCGTGGTCAATCCGCGTGGCGAGGCCGCCTATCGGGCGCGCTACTCGATGCCGTTCTTCCTGCACTTCCGTCCCGATTACGTGATCGAGACGCTGCCGTCCTGCCTCGACCCGCAGCTGCCGGAAGAGCGCCCGGAGCCGATTTCGAGTCACGATTTCCTCATGCAGCGTTTGCGCGAGATCAATCTGGCCTAGCCCGCGGCGCTGCAGCAGTCCGACCGTCGCATTTTTGCCATAGCGGGAAAATTTGCCGTAAGTTGCAAAAATGCAACTCAGTTAGTGTATTGAAATAACTAAGTAAAATTACAGCCGTGGCCGAGGTGTGAACATATCGGCCACGGCTGTCTTGACTCTGTCACATTTCCGTCGCTTTGCCGACACGCGTCCCGCCTATCGGGGGCTCATCTCTCGCACATCAATCCCGCATCAAGAGACTAAGGGGTCTACTCTGATGAAGTTCAAATATCTCCTGGCAGCTTCGGTGGTCAGCACGGCCAGCGCCATGGTTGCCGCGCCGGCGGCCGCACAGTCGACCGGCTCGGTCGACTTCGACGAATCCGTCATCATTGTTTCCGGCGCCCGCGAAACCGGTGTCGGCGGCGTCGAAAACCCGGACACCACCAAGGCCCAGCAGGTCCTCGGCGAGGAAATCATCCGTCGCCAGCGCCCCGGCCAGACGGTCAACGACATCATCAACCTGGTTCCGGGCGTCAGCTTCCAGAACAACGATCCCTGGGGCTCGTCGGGCGGTGGCTTCACCATCCGCGGCTTCGGCGCGGACCGCGTCTCGCAGACGCTCGACGGTCTGCCGCTGAACGATTCGGGCAACTACGCGCTCTACACCGGCCAGCAGGTCGACCCGGAAGTCCTCGAAAGCGTCAACGTCAACCTCGGCACGACCGACGTCGACAGCCCGACTGCTTCGGCCACCGGCGGCACGATCAACATTCGTACCCGTGAGCCGGGCGACGACCTCGGCTTCGTCGGCACCATGACCTATGGCGACGTGTTCGCTTCGGGTGCTGAAAACACGATCTACGTCCGCGGCTTCGGAATGATCGACACCGGCGATCTGACCGGCCTCGGCACCAAGGCATTCGGCTCGGTCAGCTACACGACCTACGGCGTGCCCTACAATCCGTATGGTCGCATCAACAAGACGCAGTTCAACGGCCGCATCTGGCAGGATCTCGGCGACAACGGCGACTTCGTCTCGGTCTCGGGTCACTTCAACCAGAACCGCAACAACTTCGCTGGCTCGGAAGGCCTCGAAACGCTGCTGTCGTACTACGAGGGCACGCCCGGCTTCAACTCGAAGAGCGATCGTTTCTCGGTCTATGCCGCAGAAGAACCCTATCCCTGTGCGGTTGATCCGCGTGTCGTGATCGGCGGCACCGGCAGCCCCGGCGCCAGTGTTGACTACAGCGACCGCGATGGCTGCGGTTCGTCGTTCTTCCGCCGGTACAACCCGTCGGACACCGGCAACATCCGCGGTGCCTCGCGCTTCACGATCACCGACGACCTGATCTTCACCTTCGATCCCAGCTACCAGTACGTCAAAGCCAACGGTGGTGGCCCCGACGATCTGCGTGAAGGCTTCTTCAACGCCGGCGGCACCAATTACACCGGCGCATTCCGTGGCGGATACTATTTCGGCCGCGACCTGAACAACGACGGCGATCTCGACGACGAAGTTGCAGGTAACGATCCGAGCCAGACCACGACCGACCGCTTCGGCGTCGTCGCGAACCTGATCTACACGATCAACGACGACCACCGTGTGCGTTTTGCCTACACCTGGGACCGTGCACGTCACCGCCAGACCGGCCAGATCACCAATATGCTGGCCAATGGCGAGATCAGCGACGTGTTCGCGATCGACAATCCGCTGCTCGATGTGAACGGCAACGAGGTGAACAAGCGCAACCGCCTGTCCTATGCAATCCTGCACCAGGTCTCGGGCGAGTATCGTGGCCAGTTCGGTGACCTCACGGCAAAGCTCGCCCTGCGCGCGCCGTTCTTCACCCGTGAACTGAACCAGTTCTGCTACACCACGTCGGCCAACGGTTTCGTCGATTGTCCGAACCCCGGGTTCGATGTGGCAGGTTACGAAGCCGCCAACCCGAATGCCGCTGCGCCGGTTTCGCGGACGCTGAACTACGACAAGCTGCTGCCGAACATCGGCTTCATCTACGACTTCACGCCCGAGCTTTCGGTCTTTGCCAACTACGCCAAGGGCCTCTCGGTCCCCGGGACCGATCCGCTCTACGCTTCGCTGTTCTTCGATGAAGGCGATCCCGGTGCGAATCCGACACCGGAAACGACCGACAGCTTCGACCTCGGCCTGCGCTTCCAGTCGGGTCAGATCGAAGCACAGCTCGGCGCCTATTATACGATGTATAAGAACCGTCTCGCTTCGGCCTTCGATCCGGAAGCCAACAACGGCGAAGGCGCGGTCGTCTATCGGAACCTCGGTGAAGTCGACAAGTGGGGCATCGACGGCTCGATCGCATGGCGCCCGACCCGCAACTCGCTGCTCTACGTCTTCGGTTCGTACAACGACTCGGAAATCGCCGACAACACCGCGATCGGTGCGTGTCGCTCCTTCCAGGTCGGCGATCGTCGCTATAGCTGCACCACCGCAGGCGAGCAGGGCTTCCTGCTGACGGGTGGCAAGAGCGAATCGGGTGCGCCGCAGTTCTCGTTCGGTGCACGTGGCCAGCTCGCTGTCGGAGCGTTCGAGTTCGGTGCGCAGGTCAAGCACACCGGCCCGCGCTTCAACAACGACACCAACACCGATGTCGATGGCGAACTGTTCGACGGAACGCCGTTTACCTTCGACGCGAAGATCCCGTCCTATACGCTGGTCGACCTCGACGTGCGCTGGACGCTGGGTGAATTCCCGACCGGTGGCGACGTTGCGCTGCAGCTGAACGTGACGAACCTGTTCGACGAATACTACGTCGGCTTCTTCGGCGGTTCGCTGGACAACTTCGGCTTTGCCCAGATCGGTTCGCCGCGCGCGGCCAGCCTGTCGGTCATCATCGGCTACTGATAACAAAGGTGCGGGGCCGCGTGCCCCGCGCACAAACTCGGGGCGGCCCTCCTTGCGGAGGGCCGCCCTTTTTGTTTGGCGGTATCTCGCGCTGCTGGAACCGCGCCGCGTGCGACGCCGTTTTCGCAAGATGAAACAGGACACCGTCCGATACGCGGAAACCCGCAAGCGGCCCGACACCCGGATCATCGCGCTTATCGCTCTGCTGCATCTGGGAGCATTCTACCTGCTCATCCGCGCGCTGGCCCCCGATACGGTGGGCCGGGTGGAGCGGTCGGTGGTCTCTGCCGTCACCGTGACGGTCACGACACCCGAACCCGAGCCGACCGAGCCCGAGCCCGAGGGCGCGCAGGGCGATCCGGGGCGTGAAGCCGTGCCTGCGCCGGTTACAGCGCCACCGCAGGAGCGCCCGTTGCGGCGCGATCCGCCGGCACCGCGCACAGCATCGACCGGCACCGCCGAGACCTCCGGCGCTACCGACGAGGGACAGGGCACCGGCCGGTCGGGTGAAGGAAGCGGCACCAGCAGCGGGCCCGGGGGCAGTGGCCAGGGCGGCGGAGCCGCGACGAAACCCGTGCTGACCCGCGCGATTACCGATGCCAGCGCCTTTCCCGTCCCGCCGGGTGGTCGGCAGGCACGGATCGGCCAGTCGGTGATCGTGCGGCTGACCGTCTCGGCGCAGGGCCGCGCCACCCGCTGCAGCATCTATCGGCCGAGCCCGTTCCCCGAAACCGATGCCGCGGTCTGCCGGCTTGCGATCGAGCAGCTGCGTTTCGAACCGGCGCGAGATGCGAGCGGCAATCCGGTCGATGCGACCTTCTACTACCAGCAGCGCTTCTTCAATTGAGGTTGCGGCGGCGCCCTATTCCCGGCCGAAGTCGGCGAGTATCTGAGCCAGCTCATCCTTGCCATAGGGCTTGGTCAGCAGCCCTGCGGCGCCCAGCTCGGCGACCCGGCTTTGCATCTCGCCATATCCCGTCGCGAGCCAGAACGGAGTTCCCACGGCCCTCAGTTTCTCGGCGACGGGCTCACTGTTCTCCTTGCCCAGATTGTAATCGAGGATGGCCAATGCCGGGCTGCTCTTGTCCAGCGCATCGAGCGCCGCAGCGACCGAGCTTTCGATCCGCACCTGCCCCACTCCCAGTTCCTTGAGGCAGTCCTCGGCATCGAGCGCGATAATCATGCTGTCTTCGACCAGCAGCACGCTTTCGGGCAGGTTTTCCAGACGATCACCTTTCTTCTTTTTGCTGGCACCGGCTGACGGAACGCCCGTTCGCGCACGCCACTCGACATAGCGCGCGGGAATGCAGAAACGGGCTTCGACACCGGACAGCCGGTAGTGGATTTCGGCACTGCCATCGAGTTCGTGGGGGAGCGAGCGTTCGATAATCGTGCTCCCGAAGCCGCGCCGCTTGGGCGGCTTGACCGGCGGGCCGCCGGTTTCGCGCCAGTCGACGCAGAAATTGTCGTCATCGTCGCGGCTGACTACGATATCGAGCTTGCCCGACTGGTCGCTGAGCGAACCGTATTTCGCCGAATTGGTGATCATCTCGTGGATCACCAGCGCCATCACCGTATAGGCCTCGGGTGAGATCATCGCTTCGGGACCGGTCACTACGAGACGATCGGTCTTGCCACCCAGATAGGCATTGGCCTCGGTTGCGATCAGATCGGAGAAGGGCGCATGCGACCAGTTGCCCTTGGTGATGTTCTCATGCGCCGCCGCCAGCGAGCTGACCCTCCCGCCGACAATATCGACGAATGTCTCGATGTCCGGTGCATCGCCTTTCGACTGGTTGATCAATCCGCGGATCAGATTGAGGATGTTGCGGACGCGGTGATTGAGCTCGGCGATCAGCAATTCCTGCTGCTGCTGGGCCTTCGCGCGTTCGGCCACGGCTTCATCGGTCAGCCGCAGGATGATCTCGAGCAGCGTGACCCGCAGGCTTTCCGCCATGTCGAGTTCGGCCTGCGACCATTTCTCGGCGCGCCCTTCGACGGTTTCCTGCCAGGCCTCGAAGCTCTTGCGCGGGGTCAGCCGGTCCCCGTGGGGGCCCGAAACGACCGGCTTGTCGGGATTGCCTGCCCAGGTAACGGTCTGCGCCAGCGGCTTGCGCCATAGGACCAGATAGTCGCGTGGCGACCGCGAAACCGGAATGATCAGCGCGCCGGCTGCACGCTCGGCGAAACGCTCTGCCCGTGGCAAGCGCTCGGCGATGGCCTCGCTGGCGAGCAGCCGGCTGGTCGCGGCCCCATTGAGGCTCGGCAGGATCGCGCGGAACTCCTCCTCGTTGGGAGCGGCACCCCGCGCATCGTAGATGTCCTCCATGAAAATGCTCACCCCGTCATGCGGGATGATCTGCTGGATCACCGGTTCGATCAGCGGCAGGCTGGAGGACAGCGGCGTTCCCGCCGCGATATCGCGCATCAGCCGGGCGTGCACCTCGCGGCCGAGCTCGCGCCGCTCGGCGACCTGCGCGGCCAGCGTGCGATCGAGCAGGAGCGAGAACATCTCGGAGAAGAGCTCGGCGGCAGTGCGCTGCGAGTAGGGCAGCAGCCGCGGCCCATAGTGATGGCAGGCGAACAGGCCCCACAGCTTCCCGCCGATCACGATGGAGATCGAGAGCGAGGCACCGACACCCATGTTGCGCAGGTACTCGATGTGGATCGGCGAGACCGCACGCAGCGTGCTCATGCTCAGATCGAGCGGTTCGCCGTCGATCGAGATGCCCGGTTCGATATCCACCGGCTCGGACTCGACATCGGCGATGATCCGGAACCGGTTGCGCAAGTACAGCTTGCGCGCCTGGCTGGGAATGTCCGACTTGGGATAGCGCAGGCCATGGAACTTCTCGAGATCGTCGCGTGCCGCCTCTGCGATGACCTCGCCCGAAAGGTCCTCGCGAAAGCGATAGACCATGACGCGATCCATCTGCAGCGCATGGCGAAGCTGGCGGGCGGCCTCTGCTGCCATCGCCTCGATATCGCCGTGTTGCTCGAGCCGCGCCATGATTGGTCGCAGCAGGCCAAGCTGGTGATTGAGGTCGCCTGCCGCGTGCGGTTCGCTCTCGATAATGGTGTAGGCGCCCGAACTGTGCAGCGCGCAATCGAACAGCACACCGTCATCGAACAAGTCCACCCCGAACCGCCGCTCGACCTGGTCGGGCATTGTCAGCGCGGCAGCCGCGCTACGTAGCTGTTCGAGCGCGGCAGGAGCGAATAGCGACCCCAGTCGCTCGCCGGCCTCCAGCGTTCTCCCGGGACCGAAGATCGATTCGAGATTGGTCGAGCGATGCGCGACGAACCAGTCGGCATTGACCGCTATCAACGCCCCGAACGCCTGGACCTGGCCAAGCTGATGGATCGGTTCGCGATCGCAGTTCGACAGGGTGAAATCCTGGGCGTTCATTACACGGTGACCGGTAGGCAATGATGCGCCGCGACCGCGTTGAAATGCGAGAATGTCGCCTGCGCCGCTGCAAGCGCTGCGCGGTCATCGGGTAAGCTGTGGGGGCGTTCGAGAAGAGGCCGCAGCTGCTTCCAGTAGGCGGTCATGCGTGTATCGGAAAGGAATGCCACCGGGCGCTGCAAGCCGGACTTGCCTAGCCGGGCGAGGATCGCCCGGTTGCCGAGCGAAGAGCCCGCCAGGACCCAGCAGGCTCCCAGCGGATCGGAGCCCGCCGGCGGTTCGAAGCGCTCGCAATCACCGGGAACGGTAGGGCCCATTGCGTGAAGGTCCCGCGCAAGCAGTCCGGTTTGCAAGGGGGGGGCGACATGGGGCGCGTGATCAGCCAGCCAGCCTTCGATTCCCTTCCGGGCGCGGTACTGGATCTCGAGAAACGCGGCGAATTCGCGCTCGTCCCCCTCGACCAGCGCACCAAGGTGCATATCCAGCCGGTCGTGGCAGTCCGCGGTTTCGCTCCGGAGATAATCTCTGGTGGTGCGACCCACCCCACTTGATACCGGCATTCGCTCGGCCTCGCTTTCCCTACCGTCGTGCCCCCGAAGCAGACAGGGCGCCCGCCGTTGCGATCGGAATATATTCCGCTGAAACGCAAAGCGCACAAGAGCACGAATCGTTCCACGCCTCGGGAAACTTTTTCGACCGGTGGGGCCGTCTCTATTTGGATTCGAGCAGCTTCTGCCCCTTCTGGCGGATCGCGCTAGCCACCATCGGTTCGACGAAGGCGATGGCGGGTGGCAGGTTGACCTCGAAGATCACTTGGCCATCCTCGATCAGTACGGCGCCGTCGACGCCTTGTCCCATCGCCTTGACCGACAGGTCCATCCGGTCCTCGTGCGGCCAGCTGGTCGAGACATCGGCCATGCCGCCAGGGACGAACTGGCCGATCTCGTGGCTGCGCGCATGCAGGCGCCGGCGTACCTCTTCCTTGTCGAGATTGTGCGGGATCGGCACGCGCATCAGCTTTTGTCCTCCAGTTGCGGGCTGGTCTGCGCCCCTTCGCCGAACTTGTAGTCGAGATAACGGTGCTTGATCGCCAGATCGTCGAGCGAGCCTTCGGCGAGCTGGCGGGTGATCGAGTCGATCTCTCCGCTGATTTTGCCGAGACTGTCGGTCAACTGCTGATCGGGGGTCGCCCCAGCGCGTTCTTCCTGACGCAGGTGCGCGGGAATGCGGCGGTAGCTGTCGATCATCTCGGGCAGTTGCTCGCCGACCAGGCTGCGTACTTCGCGCGCCTTGGGGTGGTTCTGGTCGAGCCCTTCGAGTTGCAGCCCCAATGCATCGAGCTGCACGCCCATGTCGTCGACGATCTTGACCGCCGGCGGGGGCAGAGCGGGCCGCTGCGCCTCGAGCCACAATTCGGTGCGGCTGACCATCTGCTGGACGTTGCCCTTGTTGATGTCGGCGCGTCTGG
>JBFOLW010000035.1:0-2347 GCA_040830305.1 Erythrobacter sp. | reverse complement strand
CTGCTGCGCGAAGTCGACGATGCCGTTCGCCAGGGAGATGCCGAGGCATTCCTCGCGACATGGGGCAAGCCGCTGTTCGGTCTTCTGATTGCGGGCCTGCTCGCTTTCGGTGGCTATCTTTTCTGGGACAGTCGCCAGGAAGCGGAAATGGAGCGCGATTCCGAAGCGTTGGTGGGGGCTCTCGACCAGATCCAGGCGGGCAATCTCGACAGCGGGTTCGACCGGCTGGAGGAACTCGCCGGCAAGAACGGCAGCGGGGCCGCGATTGTGGCCGCGATGATGCGCGCAGGCATTGCCGAGCAGCGCGGCGACGCCGATGAAGCTGCCAGCCTGTTTAAGAGCGTTGCCGAGAATGAAGACGCGGCACCTGCATTCCGGGATCTTGCACGCCTGCGCGCGATTGCGATCGAGTACGACACAATGGCGAGCGCCGAAATCGTCGCCGCACTCAAGCCGCTGGCAGTCCCCGGCCAGCCCTATTTCGCCAGCGCGGGCGAGTTGCTCGCGCATGCCTATCTCGACCAGGGGAAGCGTGCCGAAGCGGGCGCGATGTTCGCCCAGGTCGCGAAAGACGAGAACGGGCCCGAGACGATCCGGTCGCGCGCTCGCCAGATGGCAGGTGTTCTGGGCGTCGACGCGATCCAGGATGTCGATGCGCTGCTCGAAGAGCAGGGGATCGAACGCGACGAGGCCGGTGGCGAGAACGCCGCGGCGATGACCGAATAGGCCGGTTGCGGCCCGCAAGAGATACGGAACGAGGATAGAAATGAAGCCCACCAACCTAGCGCGCACGGCTGTCGTGGCCGCACTGGCGATCGGCCTCGGCGCCTGCAGCGGCGGCCTTTTCGGCGGCGGCGGTGACAAGAAGGTCACTCCCACCATGGGCGAGCGCCAGCCGATCCTCTCGCGCATCCAGACCGGTGCGCAGGTCGATCCCGCGCTGGCCGGCGTTTCGGTCGTCCTGCCGCCTGCACAGGCCAATGATGCCTGGGCGCAGGCGGGCGGCAATGCCGGCAAGTCCTATGGCCATCTCGCACTCGGTTCCTCGCCCACGCGCGCTTTCACGGTGAATGTGGAAGGCGCGACCAACCGTCGGCGTCTCGGCGCATCTCCCGTCGTGGGCGGCGGTATGCTGTTTGCAGTCGGCGGCGATGGCCGACTGTCGGCCTTCGATGCGCAAACCGGCGCGCGCCGCTGGTCGTACGATCCCGGGCTCGAGAGCGATCTCAAGCCGTCCGCATTCGGCGGCGGGGCTAGCTTCGACAGCGGCCGCGTCTACATGACCGATGGCGCGGGTGACGTAATCGCGCTCGACGCCGCCAGTGGATCGGAGCTGTGGAAGGTTAAGCCGTCGGGCCCGCTGCGCGGCTCGCCGACGATCGCCTTCGGCTCGGTCTTCGTCATGACGCAGGACAACCAGATTTTTGCGCTGAACGCAGAAGACGGTTCCGTTCAGTGGCAGGAATCGGGCTCTGCGACCCAGGCCGGCGTGTTCGGCGTAGCCGCCCCTGCAGCAGCTCAGGGCACCGTCATCGCGGGCTACAGTTCGGGCGAGTTGATCGCGCATCGCTACGAGAACGGCCGCACCTTGTGGGCGGATGCGCTGGCGCGCACTTCGATCTCCACCTCGGTGGGCTCGCTGACCGATATCGACGCCGACCCGATCATCGATAACGGCCGGGTCTATGCGCTCGGCCAGGGTGGACGCATGGCAGCATACGAACTGGTTACCGGCCAGCGGATCTGGGAACTCAATCTGGCCGGGATTTCGACCCCGGCGATCGCGGGCGAGTGGATCTTCGCGCTGACCGACGACGCGCGCCTGCTTGCGATTGCGCGTTCGACCGGCAAGGTGCGCTGGCTCACCCAGCTGCAGCGGTGGCGCGACGAGGAAGACAAGAAGGGGCCGATCTTCTGGTCCGGCCCGGTGCTCGCAGGCAACAACCTGTGGGCGGTCAATTCGCGCGGCGAGGTCTATCGCATCAGCACGGGCGAAGGCTCGGCGAGCCTGTTCACCGACCTCGATCAGCCGGTTTCGCTGGCGCCGATCGTGGCAAACAACACGCTCTATATCCTCGACGACAGCGGCCGGATTTCCGCTTTCCGCTGATTTTCGTGCTAGCGTGACCGCTGTGTTAACCAATCTGGGCTAACGAATGGCGGTCATGAGCGCGACGGAGCAAGCACCCCTCGCACGGCCGAAGAGCGATGTCTCCTCGGCCGTGGGATTGGTCGGCCTTGCCGGGCTGTTTGCCTGGGTGGCTTTCGCGCGCGCTTTCCCCGATATCGCACAGGCCTTCGATTGGGCGGTGCCGCGCGATACTCTGGGTGGCAAGCATTCGGCGCT
>JBFOLW010000034.1:0-8404 GCA_040830305.1 Erythrobacter sp. | reverse complement strand
GACCGAGCACGCCTCGACCGTCGACGATGCCGCGCGCAAGGCTGCCAACACGCTCGCGCAGCGGCTCACCCGGCACTTCGGCAAGGAAACGAAGCACCGGCACGACGCGCGCCCCGACAAGGTGATGTAGGAATCCGCTTGCCCTCCCGCCCCCGCCAAGGGGGTGGAAGCGCAGGCGCGGCTGTCGGGTGACTGGCTGGATATACGCGTATTCTTATGGGCCGGTCCAAACCGGCGTGCGCCTGGCACTGGCTTGGTGGCTCTGGCGGGCGGCGAGGGATCCTGGTGCAGGCCAGACTGCTCCCGTCTAAGCGCTGCGATTCGTGTGGCCCACCGCGCATTCGCCCCGTTTCGCCACAAAATTATCCTGCGTCGAAACATCCGCACGGCTTCCGCGTTCGTATCTTGAAGCACCAGCCGGGTGGGCCGGCTGAGAAATTGCTTGAACCTACCGACAAAAGGGAACCGACATGACCAAGCTAACCATTGCGCTCGCCTCCGCCGCATCGCTGGCAATCGCCGCTTGCGCGGAAGCGCCGCCCGAAAACGATGGCTATGACGATGCCGCGGCCGCCGATGAAATGGCCAATGCCGAGGCCGAGACCGGAACGCTGGTCGAAGTCGCGCAGGGTGACGAGACCTTCTCGACGCTCGTCAGCGCCGTGACCGCCGCGGGCCTCGGCGAAACGCTGTCCGGTGAAGGCCCGTTCACGGTCTTCGCGCCGACCAATGATGCCTTTGCCAAGATCCCCGAAGCGACGCTGACCGAGCTGACCACCAACGATACCGAAACACTCGGCAGCATCCTCACCTACCACGTGGTGGAAGGCAACGTGGATGCTGCGACGCTGACTAAGGCGATCACCGATGCAGGCGAGGACGGCTACACCATCACCACCGTCAACGGCGGCACGCTGACCGCCACGGTCGTCAACGGCAATGTCGTGCTGACCGATGCTGCGGGCGGCACTGCCACCGTGACGGCAACGGATGTCGCCGCGTCGAACGGCGTGATCCACGTGATCGATACCGTGCTGATGCCGCAGTAAGCGGACCGCATTGCGCTAAGCTTTCTGGAAAGGCGGTCCCTCGCGGGGCCGCCTTTCTTGATGTCAGCCCGCGCGACCGCAACTGCACGATAGTGCAATCGCAGTCCGGAGCCTGCGACAAGAGTGTGCGACAGTCGGGCGGTGCGTTCTGGAAACGGTCCTACGGGCCTCTATCGGGTTGATGCAGTTAGAGCCGATGGAGAAGGGGGGGCGTTTGACGACGGGGCGGAAGCGTGAGCGGAAGCCGAAAGGGAGCCGTCCCTCTGGGATGGGGATTGCGCCTTGCCGGGAATCGAGGCGTTGCCCGGACGAGCCCGCGGCACTGGTTTCGTGGTGGAGACCAGAACGCCCTTTTCCGCTCCGCGTGCGACCCTTACGGCATCGGCGGTTGTCGACGTGCGGGACGGGCTGACACGGCGCGGAACGGGCCGCCAATGTTCGAGCCGGTCGATCTCGGACTGGCTCAGCAGGTCGCCATAATCGGCGTCGAGCGCGACCAGATCTGCGTTATCTCGCCAACCCCCGCGCGCATTGCGCAAGCGCCCATGCTCGGCAAGCGCGGCAACCGGGATGGTACCGTTGGGCGTCACCAGCGGGTAATGGTTTGGCAGACGATCGCTGGAATCGAGCTTGAAATCGCCCACGCCCGCATTGCGCGCGGCCTCGGGAATCTGTGTGGCGACACCGCGCTCGAGGATCGGCGTCGAACCGATCGCCGAACCGCTCAGTGCACCGGCCATGATCGCCGAAACGACGAGGACGGGGAGACAGAAGCGAGGGTCGGGGCGTGGTATGTTCATCGCGATTGGTCTTCCACTTCCCCAACGCCGTTTCACCGCGTCGGTTTCCGCCCGCCTGCAGCCCGCTTGGTTCGAAGGGGGTGGCGCGGTCCAAACCGGAGTGTGCCGATGCGGGCGGCTCGCCGCTGGACTTGGGGAACCGGCAGGCTAGTCTCCCTCCCCCAGGACAGGAGGGTTGAATTGACACACCACGAAGGCAACTGCCTTTGCCGGGCGGTTCGCCGCCGGCCTCGGGCATGGAATCGGCGCCGGGTTTGCTATGGAGCACGCCGCGGACGCCGGTCGCTGTCGCCGGCTTCACGCCCACGCCGCATATCCGGTTCTGCAGCAAACCGTGCCGGGTCGATACGGGCCAAGTCCGCGTCTTCGACCTCAATCCCACCTGACGGAGGCAGGAAATGACCAGTATTCGCGCGCGTCTTGTAAATCTGGCGCTGCCGCTGCTTGGCATCAAGCGCTTCTTCGCCGAGCCCGACAAGCTCGACGAGCGGATTGCCAAGCTGCGGGCGCAGAAGCCCATCAGGCCGAAAGCGAAATGGCACAGGCGGTTCGACATTCGCGAGTTCGCCAGCCGCGGCTTTCCCGTCGTCACGATGCAGCCCAAGGGCGGGGGAAAGCCGGGCGCTCCGCACCTGCTCTACCTCCATGGCGGCGGCTATGTGATGGACATTGCTGCGGTACATTGGGACACGGTCGCCGATCTGTGCGAGCGGCTGGGCGCGTCGGCCACGGTCCCGATCTACCCGCTGGCACCCGAGCACAAGGCTGCCGGGGTAATGGACGCGATGGCATCGCTGTATCGCGAGTTGGCGGATCGGTATGGCGCGGAAACCATCACCATTATGGGGGACAGCGCGGGCGGAGGGATGAGCCTGGCGCTGGCGCAGATGCTCAAGGCGGATGGCGCACCGCTGCCGGCGAGCCTCGTCCTTTATTCTCCCTGGCTCGACGCGACCGCAACCGCCGAGGGGCAACGGGCGATCGAGGAGCGCGACCGGATGCTTGCGGTCAGCGGCCTCGAGGCCTGCGGCCAAATGTACCGGGGCGAACTGGCGTTGGACGATCCACGTGTGAGCCCGCTGTTCGGCGATCTGGAGGGGCTGCCGCCGATCGCAATCTTCTCGGGCACTTCGGACATCCTGCTGGTCGACGGTCGGCGACTGGCGCAACGGCTGGACAATCCGGGGATGCCCGACCACATCTATCGCGAGTATCGGGACATGTTTCACGTCTGGATGCTGCTGCCCGTACCCGAAGGGAAGTGCGTCCGCAGCGAGACGGTCGATTTTATCCGCCAACATGGGAGCGCGGCTTGAAGATTGGTACGATGTGTCTGGCCACCAGTGCGATTGCGCTGGCCAGCTGCGGTGGCAGCGAGGATCCCGGCCCCGGATCCTTGCAGACTTCCACCTTTGCCGAAATCGCAGATGCCGAGGTCGTCCATTACACCGGCACCGAACCGTTCTGGGGTGGCGCGGCCGGCGGCGGAATGGCGACCTATTCGACACCCGAAAACCCGCAGGGCAGCGAGTTTCCGGTCGAACGCTTTGCCGGAAACAACGGTCTCGGCATCAGCGGGCAGCTTGATGGAGCAGGTTTCGACCTTACCGTCACGCCGGGCGAATGCTCCGACGGGATGAGCGATCGCAGCTATCCCTACACTGCCACGCTGCTGGTCGGCGGCGAACAGCGACAGGGCTGCGCCTGGACCGACAGTCAGCCGTTCAGCGAGCCGGAACTGCCCTGATGGCCGACCGCACAACGGCCGCCTGGCGCGTATTCTTCTGGCTTGCAGCAGCCTTCAATCTCGTGATCGGTCTCGCTGCATTCCTGGATGCGGACTGGGCTTCGGCCGAGGCGATCGGAGCGGTCCTGATCTTCTGCTTCGGCATCGTCTACGCGCTGGTCGCGCGCGAGCCGAAACGGTTTGCGCCGGTGCTGCTCGCCGGAATCGTGGGCAAGGCGATGGTCGTGCTGATGCTCGGCCCGGCGAACTGGCGCGAAGGCGGCGACCTGGGGGTCGGCGTTATCGTTGCGGGCGACCTCGCCTTTGCTCTCGGCTTCCTGCTGTTCCTCGTGAAGGGACGCCCGCATGGGTAGGGTTCCGCTGTTACCGCGCCTGCTCGGCCTCTCCGGGCTGCTGCCGCAGCTGGCCTGCCTTGCGGTGCTCTACGCGGGACCGCCCGAATGGCGCGACGCGGCCTTGGCGATCGCCTTTGCCTATGCGGCACTGATCCTGTCATTCCTCGGCGGGATGTGGTGGGGGCTAGCCTCTACCGCTCCTGCCGCGGAGCGCCGCCAGACGCTGGGCTGGGTGTGGGTGGCAGCCGTTACGCCGAGCCTGATCGCGCTGGCTTGTTTCCTGCCATGGGTGCTCGGCTGGCAGTGGCCCGAACCCTCGCTAGTCATGCTCGGCGGGGCCTTGCTGGTGAGCCTGGGCGTCGATGCCAGGCTTGGCGTGCTTGCGCCGCGCTGGTGGATGGCGCTGCGCGTCCCGCTCTCGGTCGGTCTCGGTCTGACGACGGTGGCCGCTGCGCTGGCCTAGCGCCTGTCTATTCCCGCCGCGTCGAGTTCCGGCCCAAGCCGCCCGGTCAGCCAAAGCCACCACATGCGAAAATCCGCGCGCAGGCTCCACAGCGGGTAGGTGAAGGTAGCGGGGCGGTTCTTCTCGTGCCCGAAATGAGCGATCCAGGCGAAGAAGTACCCCGCCACCGGCAGCGCCGCGAGCAACAGCCATTCACCCGTCACCACCGCCGCGACGGCCAGTGCCAGCGCCAAACTGGTGCCGAGATAATGCAGCGCGCGCGTCCCGGGGCGCGAGTGTTCTTGCAGGTAGAACGGCCAGAATTCGGCAAAGGTCGAGTAGCGGCGCCGCGTCATTGCAGGCCCGGGATCTCGAGCTGTGCCGGGCTTGGCGCTGTCGGCATCAGCAGTTCGCGGCGACCCGGTTTCTGCGCGGCTGAGGCGGTCGTGCCGGGCGCGGCACCGATTGCGGTGCAGGTGCGGCCGGCAAGGAAATCGAGCGCCGCTGCGATCGATGCTTCGCTCGGATCGCCGAGCGGCCAAAGGATATCGTCCGACGCTGCGCAGGTGCGCGGCATGACATTGGCAAGCCCGCTGTAATAGTCGCCCTGGTCGTTGGCATTGACCGAGCGGAAGGCGACCACGCGCAGGCGATCGTCGCAGGCCGAGCGGTCGCGTGCGATCTGGCCAACCGGCTTGCCGAAAGTGTCCGATCCGACCAGTGCGATATTGTTGCCCAGGAAGGGAATGAAGGCGTTGGGCAGGAGTTCGCTCGCGGAAGCGGTGCCGCTGCTCCCGATCACAGCGATCCTGGTCGCCGCGATTGCCTGCGCTTCGGAAGCAAACTGGCGGTTCTCGTTGAACTGGCTCTTGGAGTCGCGGAATACCGTCTTGCTGAATAGCTGGCCCGCCTTGTCGGCTGCCAGCAGGTCGCCCAGCACCTCCGCGACCGAGACCAGTCCGCCGCCATTGTAGCGGAAGTCCAAGATGATCTGCGTCACGCCTTCGTTGCGGAACACCCCGAAGGCCTCGCGCAATTGGCGCTTGGCATCGTCGATGATGAAGGTGCGCAGGTTGATATAGCCGACCTTGGTGCCGCCATTGTCCAGGATCTTCGCGCCGTAACGATCGGAAATCGGGTCGAGGGCAAAGTCGGCCTTGGTCACATTGACCGTGATCTCGCTTGCGTCGGGCTGGCGGATGCGAAGCGTGCGCGTCACCCCGGCATCGCTGGGACCAAGCGCGTTGACGACTGCCTGTGCGCCGCCCGACGCCATCAAGCCGCTGACGCTCTCGCCATTGATCGCGAGGATCTCGCTGCCCCGGTCGATGCCTTGCGCGAAGGCGGGGGCATTCTCGAAGGCCTCCATCACGAACACCTTCCGGGCCGCGTTGTCATAGCTTAGGCGGACACCGAAGCCTGCGCTCGAGCCGCTGTTGATCAGCTCGTTCTCTTCCTTGATCGAGGTGACGTAGGTGAAGAAGCGATCGCGATCCTGCGCGCGCGCCGGGGCGACCAGCGCATCGATATAGGCTTGCACCGACGTAAAGTTTGCCTTGTTGGCAGTCCGGTCGAGCAGGCTCGGGAACAGATACCATTCGTCGAGCTCGCTGAGCGCCCAGTCCTGGCGAGCTCCGAGCGAACAGGTGTCGGCAGATCCGCCTCCGCCGCCTCCGGCCCCGCCACCCCCGCCGCCGGCAGTATTGCCGGCGCCCGAACCTCCGCCGCCGCACGCAGCAAGCGACACCGCAAGCGTAGTTGTCAGAAGGGTGCGACCCAGCCCCATGCGAAAGACTCCCGTGATTGAATGATCCCAGCGCTATGGCCGGAGCAAAGATCGACCCATGACCGCAGATGCAACGGGGGGCAAGGGTGCCGACGCCGGCTTTCAAGAGCTGAATTCGTGCGAAAACGGTGCAAATTCGCTCTTGCGGGATGGTTTGTCGCTTCGAGCTATGCCTTAAAGCTAGACCGAGAGAGGCCCCAAGCTGCGAGAAAGAGGAGTATTCATGGCTAGCGGCGTTGCGCCCTGGGTTCAAAAGGCGGTCGGCGGAGATCCGGTTGGACATGCGCTGACACTGGAAAAAGTGGCCGATGAACGCGTGCTCGGTCGTGGCGGGCTGGCGCTGACCAGCGCTGCCTTTCGTCATGGGGGCGAGCTCGATCCCTCCTTTACCGCGATCGAGGAAGACGCGGTCGCGCCGCCGCTCGAATGGACTGCACCGCCACCCGGTGCGCAGGAACTGGTGCTGGTCGCCGAAGATGCCGACCGGGGCCACGTCCACTGGACCGTCTGGGGCCTTGCACCGCAGAAGGGCAAGCTGATGGAGGGCGAGATCCCGCCGCGCACCGGCAAGAACGCCCAGGGCAATTCGGAATGGCTGCTGCCCGACCCGCCCTTGGGTGAAGAGCACCGCTACGTATTCCAGCTTTTTGCGATCGACCTCCCGCTGACGTTGATGCCGGGGGCGACGCATGAGGAACTCGTCCGCAATCTGGACGGACACGTGACCGCCGCCGCGGTCCTCACCGCCCGGTTCGAAGGCCATGAGGTCGAAGAACTGGATGTCGAGGATCTGGGCGACGTAGAATGAAGCATAGCCAAGGAAAGGATTAGTCATGGCTGGCAAGAACAACGCACTGCAGAAGCCGGTGAACCTGTCGCCGGAGCTCGAGAATGTGGTCGGCAAGGGTCCGATGACCCGCGCGCAGGTAACCTCGAAAGTGTGGGATTACATCAAGGGCAAGGGCCTGCAGGATTCCAAGGACAAGCGCATGATCAATCCCGACGACACGCTGGGTGGCGTGATCGGCAAGGAACAGATCTCCATGTTCAAGATGACGGGCGCCGTCTCGAAGCACATGAGCTGATCTCCGGTTACCGGCGGCGCAGCGGCCAGTCCGTTACGCCGCCGGTCCACAGCGCCAGCCACACGACAAGTGGCTGCGCGATCATCCTCGGTATGTGGTAGCCGAAACCAAGCCCGCCATCCGGCCGCGCCATATCGAGCGCGAAGTGATGGATATTCGCGGGGAACACGCAGACCGCGAAAAGCGCGAGGCCGATCGCACCTATGCGACGCAGCGGCAGGTTCGCCCATTGCACCAGCGCCATCGCACCCAGCAGTTCCGCCACGCCCGTCCAGAAGACCACCGCTTCGGGAGCGGGTACCCAGTCGGGCATGATCGCCAGGAAAGGCTCGGGACTGGCGAGGTGCAAATAACCTGCCAGCGCATAGAACAGGCCGAGCAGCCAGCGCAGCCCGCTACGGATCATGCGCCCGGATGCCAGTCTGCGGCGGCCAGCTCGAAGCCGGAGAACTCGAAACCCGGCGAGACGATGCAGGACATGAGCACGTAGCCTGTCCTACCCTCGATTGGCCGCGCGGCCTGCCACCAGTGCGGCGGGATCACGTGCTGGACCGCCTGCCCGTCGGTGACATCGGGGCCGAGCATGATCGTTTCGACCGGCCCGCAATCATTCCTTGCGAGCGACAGCTCGAGCGGATCGCCCGCATGCCACAGCCAGATTTCGGCGGCATCTACCCGGTGCCAGTGCGAGTTCTGGCCCTGCTCGAGCAGGAAATGGATCGCCGTCGCGCTGGCGCGCTCGCCATCGGGGGAGGGCGCGCGCCAGGTCTCGCGATACCACCCGCCCTCGGGGTGGGGTTCCAGGCCGAGCTTTTCGATGATCGCCGTGACGGATGTCACTCCTCGACCACCTCGACACCTTTCCAGAACGCGATGCGGTCCCTGATCTCGGCCGCGGCTTCCTTCGGTTCGGGGTAGTACCAGGCCGCATCGGCGTTCATTTCGCCGCCGGCATTGATAGAATAATAGTTGGCGGTGCCTTTCCACGGGCAGTGGCTGGTGGTCTCGCTCGGCACCAGCACGCCGCGCGCGACATCGCCCGCCGGGAAGTAGTGGTTGCCTTCGACGATTACGGTGTCGTCGCTGCGCGCCAGCGTCTCGCCGTTCCAGCGGGCGATCATGGTCATGATTGGGGCCTTTCCTTGCCGTTCCTCTTTGCT
>JBFOLW010000033.1:0-6469 GCA_040830305.1 Erythrobacter sp. | reverse complement strand
CGGCACCAGGCCATCGGCGGTCTGGCAGACATTCGCCTCGGCATCGAGCATGTTGAGCATTTCGGCGGGCTGGAAGCCTCCGCGCTTCCCGCCGTACAAATCGTTGAATCCGGGCCCCGGCGTGATCTCCACCGCGCCGCTCCCCAGTGCGGGATCGGCTTCCTCGTCGCCGCCGATCGGCCCGCGGCGGCCGGTGATCGGCAGCCCGACATTTTTGCCGATCACCGTTTTGTAGCGCGCTTCATCGGGATGCCCCGCGACCGCCATGTCCGCGAGCATGGTTTCGGGGCGGGTGGTCGCGACGACGATATGGTCGCGCCCGTCGTCGAGCGTGACGCCGTCTTCGAGCGGGTATTTGAAGTGCCAGAACCCGCCCTTGACGTCGGTCGTCTCGACCTCGAGGTCGGAGATTGCGGTCTTCAGCTTGGGGTCCCAGTTCACCAGCCGCTTGTCGCGGTAGATGAGGCCGTCATTATAGAGGTTGACGAAGGTCTTGAGCACCGCGCTCGAAAAGTGCTCGTCCATGGTGAACTGTTCGCGGCTCCAGTCCATCGAACAGCCGAGGCGGCGCAGCTGGCGTGTGATCGTGCCGCCGCTTTCCTCCTTCCATTCCCATACCTTGCCGACGAATTCCTCGCGCGAATAATTGGTGCGCTTGTCCTGCTGCGCTTCCATCTGGCGTTCGACCACCATCTGCGTCGCGATCCCCGCATGGTCGGTGCCGACCACCCACAGTGCATCCTTGCCACGCAAGCGTTCGTAGCGGATCACCACGTCCTGCAGCGTGTTGTCGAGCGCGTGGCCGATATGCAGGCTGCCGGTCACATTGGGTGGCGGGTTGACGATCGTATAGGGCTGCGCGTCGGGGCGCTCAGGCCGGAACAGGCCGTTCTCCTCCCAATGCGCATACCAGCGCGCCTCGATGTCGGCGGGGTCGAAAGTCTTGGGTAGCTCGGTGGTCATTTTCGTGTTCGCTCACGCTCACTGGCGGCACCGGCCCGCTCCCCCTCCCGGCCACCCATGGCACTATCCTGTTGGGTGGCCGGGAGGGGGAGCGGGCCGGTGCCGGAAATTTGATAACAAGCCCATGCCAGCGCCCATGCTGCGATGCAACGTTGCAGGTCGCGCGCATCGATCGCCGCTTGGCAAGCGACTGATTTCCCCGCATACCCCGGCGCAATGGGTGGTTTAGCCGAATACGAACTGGTCGAGGGGGACGAAGGGGGCACGGTGCTCTTCCTGTCGGGGCCCTATCTGGTGTCCACCATCGGTGCGGTCGACGAGGACCTGCGCGCGCTTGGCGGGCCCTTCGCGGTGGTCGATGTTTCGGGCGTCAACGAAATCGACACCGTCGGCGCCTGGGTCGCCAGCAATCTGGCGGATGAGCACGGAGCGGAGATCCGCGGCGCGGGCGACCGCGCCAACCGCCTGATCGAGGCGCTGCGCGGCACGCGGGCCGAAGAAGAAATCGCCCCTCCGCGCTTGCCGGTGTGGGAGCGGGTTCCGCTCGCGATCGGCGAGAAGATGGCCAACGCCCGCTGGGGTATTTACGGCGTGGTCGGATTTCTCGGGGCCCTGCTGATTGCCTGCGGAAGCCTGATCCGCAATCCGCGTCGGTTTCGCTGGCTGGCGCTGGTCAGGCAGCTCGAGCTGGTCGGCGTCTCGGCGCTGCCGATCATCGGGTTGATGAGCTTCCTGATCGGGATCGTGATCGCGCAACAGGGCGCAGTACAACTCGCGCAGTTTGGCGCGGAGACGCTGACCGTGAACCTCGTCGGACGGATAACCTTGCGCGAACTGGGCGTGCTGATGACCGCGATCATGGTCGCGGGCCGGTCGGGCAGTGCCTTTGCCGCGCAGATCGGCACGATGAAGCTGACCGAAGAAGTCGATGCGATGCGCACTATCGGCATTTCGCCGATGGAAGCGCTGGTCGTCCCGCGCATCCTGGCGGCGGTGCTTATGATGCCGCTGCTCGGCTTCTATGCGGCGGGCGTGGCGATAATCGGGGGCGCGGTGGTCGGCCAGTTCATGCTCGGCATTCCCTTCTGGACCTTCCTCACGCGCATCCAGGACGTCGTTCCGGTCTACGACCTGTGGGTCGGGCTGCTGAAAGCGCCCGTCTTCGGGCTGATCGTCGCGCTGGCCGGCTGCTATCACGGCATGCAGGTGAAGGGTAATTCCGAAGAGGTCGGATTGCGCACCACCATGGCCGTTGTGACGGGCATTTTCGCAGTGATCGTACTCGATGCCTTCTTCGCCGTCTTCTTCACCGAGATCGGGTGGGGCTGATGGCGCAGGACGAAGATGGCCGCACGCTTGGCCGGCACGAACGCTTCCGCGGCGAGCACCCTATCGTGGTGAGCGGCCTCAAGAACCAGTTCGGCGAGCAGGTGGTGCACGAGGACCTCGACCTCAAGGTCCGCCGGGGCGAGATCATCGGGGTCGTCGGCGGCTCGGGCACGGGCAAGTCGGTGCTGATGCGCTCTATCATCGGGCTGCAGACCCCGACCGAAGGCAGTATCGAGGTCTTCGGCAAATCGATGACCGATTCCGAACCCGACGAGGACCTGGGCGTGCGCAATCGCTGGGGCGTGCTGTTCCAGGGCGGGGCGCTGTTTTCGACGCTCACGGTGGGCGAGAATGTCGAAGTGCCGCTGAAGCAGTTTTATCCCGACATATCCGAGGAACTGCGTCACGAGATCGCGCGCTACAAGGTGGTGCTGTCGGGCCTGCCGGAAGAGGCGGTGAGCAAGTATCCGAGCGAACTTTCGGGCGGGATGAAGAAACGCGCTGGCCTCGCCCGCGCGCTGGCGCTCGATCCCGAGCTGTTGTTCCTCGACGAGCCAACCGCGGGTCTCGATCCGATAGGGGCGGCTGCGTTCGACAATCTCACGCGCGAGCTCAAGGAAACGTTGGGGCTGACCGTGTTCCTCATCACGCACGATCTCGATACGCTGCACGAGATCTGCGACCGGGTAGCGGTGATCGCCGACAAGAAGGTGATCGCGGTCGATACCGTCCCCAATCTGATGGAGCTCGACCATCCCTGGATCCAGGAATACTTCAACGGGCCGCGCGGGCGCGCGGCGCTGACGGCGCAGGCGCTCGACGAATTGCGCAGGCACATGGACGAGCCGGTCGCCGCGCATGCAGTCAAAGCGTTGGACAAACCGCCTGCGGGCAAGGCATAGGGCGAAACCAATGGAAACGCGGGCAAATCACGTTTGGGTGGGGGCAGTCACGCTGCTGATCCTCGGCGCGCTCGCGCTGTTCATCGTCTGGCTCGCGCGTCTCGGCGGCGGGGCGCAGAACGAATACGACATCTTCTTCAAACAGTCGGTCGCCGGGCTCGCCAACGGCAGCTCGGTCGATTTCGCGGGTGTGCCGGTAGGCCAGGTTAATGAGATCGAATTGTGGGACAAGGATCCCGAATTCGTCCGCGTGCGGATCAAGGTAAAGGAAAGCGTTCCGATCTTGGTCGGCACCACCGCCACGATCCAGGGCAGCTTTACCGGCGTGTCGACCATTACGCTCGACGGTGCGCGAAGCGGTGCACCGCCGATTTCGTGCGAAACTACCGCCTGCACCGAAGGCGTGCCGATCATCCCGCCGACCGCGGGTGGCGGCTTCGGCGCGGTGCTCGCCAGCGCCCCCTTGCTGCTCGAGCGGCTTGCCACGCTGACCGAGCGGCTGACGCTGCTCTTGTCCGACAAGAACCAGGAGTCGCTCGAAGGCATCCTGCGCAACAGCGAGCGGATGACCGCCGATCTTGCCGCCGCCACGCCGCAGATTGAACGGGTGCTTGCCGAGCTCCAGGTGACCCTGCGCGAATCGAGCGAAGCGCTCGATGCGTTCGAGAAGGTCACGCAATCGACCGACCGGCTGATCAATCAGGAGGGCGCCGAATTGGCGGTACAATTGCGCCAGACGCTGACGTCCGCCAGCGGCGCGGCCAAGGCGCTGGAAGACACGCTCAACGAGGCGCGCCCGGCCACCAAGCAGCTGACCGAGAGCACCTTGCCGGCCGCCGAAGCCACGCTGAAGGACCTGCGCGCCACCAGCAAGGCGCTGCGCTCGGTGACCGAGAAGATCGACGAGCAGGGCGCGGGCGCGCTGCTCTCCAGCCAGCCGCTGCCCGACTACAAACCGTGAGGGCCATTGCCATGAAGAGCTCGTTCAAGATTGCCGCACTGGCCCCGGTCCTGATGCTCGGCGGATGCCTGAGCTTCGGCGGCGAGGCGCCCGACAGCCTGCTGACGCTGACACCGACCACGTCGGCACCTGCCGGTACCGGCGGCAGCGGTGCACAGGCATCCGCGCTGGCGGTTGCCGAGTTCGAGGTGCCGCAGGCGCTCGACGTGACCCGCGTGCCGGTGCAGGTCACCGATACCGAGCTCGCCTACCTGCAGGATGCGGTCTGGGTCGAACGGCCCGCGCGGCTGTTCCGGCGGCTGGTTGCTGAAACCATCCGCACGCGGTCGAACCGCGTGGTCGTCGATGGCGACGATCCGGGCGTGGCGGCGAGCGACCGGCTGCACGGTTCGTTGCGCGCTTTCGGCTACGATGCCCGCACACGCGAGGCGGTGGTGACCTTCGACGCGGTGCGCAACGGCAGCGCTTCGGACGTAACCACCCGCCGGTTCGAGGCGCGTGTGCCCGTGGCAGCGCCGCAGACCGCCTTCGTCGGTCCGGCGCTCAACCAAGCGGCCAACGACGTCGCCGGCCAGGTCGCCGACTGGCTGAACTGACCGGGCTCAGCTGCGCGCCAGCCGCACGAATTCCATTGCTTTGAGAAATTCGTCGAGCCGCCTTGCGCGGCGCTCGGCCGCTTCCTCGTCGTGACCCCACTGCTCGACCTGCCAGTCTTCCTCCAGATTGGCGGCTGCCCACAGAGCCTCGCCATCGGCACCCTCATCGAGCGCTGCGAGGCCCACGCACAGCGATGCCGCGAGCGAGGCGAGCTGTTCGAGTGCAGCCAGGGTGAAATCGTCGAGGCTTTCGAGGCGGGCCTTGAGACGCTTCATGGTGTCGGGCGAATGCGATCTCGCGACGATCCCGCTCACGCGTTCCAGCCTTATGCCCTCGCGCCTTTCGAGAGCTTCGACCAGCGGATCCCACACGTCGCGCTGGCGGTGCCAGAGCGGTTCGTCGGGCTCGGCGCGGTAGCACAGCGTATCGGTTTCGACATAGCGCAGCAGCTTGGCGACGAGCTCGCTGCGGGTGGCGGGGACCACGTCGAGCGCATAATCCGCCATGTCGCGGAAAGCGAAGCCTGCGGAGTCCAGCGTCTCCCCCTGTCCGGCCCATTCCGCGGCCAGCGCCTCGGCCAGATCCTTCGAAGCAACGACCTGAGGCAGGCCCGCTTGCGTCTTGATCGGCCGACCGTCCAGAGCGACGTGATAGCCCAGACCGGTCTGCTCGACCGACACAGCCTTGTAGAAGCGTTTCACCTTCTGCTGCTCCAGCGCTTCGCAAGAATGGTCGGCAGGATGAAGACGTCGAATCCGCCAAATGCGATCAGCAGATAGCCGACCAGTTCGGGCAAAGGCAGGATGCCGCCGAGGATCAGCGCGCCGAGCACGCCCAGCGCCACACCCGACAGCCGAACCACCTGAAGCATCAGGAACCGTGCCTTGGCAGGGTCATGGGGGGCGGGGTCACGCTGGTCCACGGATCATGTCTCCCAATTGTGCTGCAGTATCGGCAACCGCGCTGGCGCCCGCGTCGAACAGTTCCTGCGGTTCGTGATAGCCCCAGGACACGCCGATCGCGCGAACCCCGGCGGCAACGGCCATCTCCATATCGAAGCTGGTGTCGCCGATCATCACCGCTTCTGCGGGCGCGACCCCGGCATCGACCAGTGCCGCCTCGAGCATGGCAGGATGCGGTTTGGACGGATGGCGGTCGGCGGTCTGCAGCGACACGAAGCGATGCTTGATCCCGTGCGTGTCGAGGCAGGCATGCAGGCCGCGGTCGCTCTTGCCGGTGGCGACTGCGAGCAGCCAGTCCTCGGCATCGAGTTCCTCGATTAGCGCACCGATCCCTTCGAACAGCGGTTCGCGCAAGGCTCCCGAAAGACGCAGGTCGCGAAATCCGATCTTGTAGGCCTCGACCACGGCATGGCGCTCGTCCTCGGATGCATCGGGGGCGAGCTCGCGCATCGCATAGGGCAGGCTCAGGCCGACCATGCGCCGCACCAGATGGCGGTCCGGCGCGGTCATTCCGTTGCTGGCGAATGCCTGTTCCATCGTCTCGCAGATCGCCGCCTGGCCGTCGACCAGCGTGCCATCGCAATCGAATACGACGAGGCGGCTCATGCGGCCCGTCCTCGCATCCACTCGGCCATCTCAGCTCCTCCCTCCGCTTCGATGTGACCCGCAAGCGCGTGCGCGACGGCCGCGGGCTTGTTCTGGCTCAGTTTCACGGTCTCGCGCATGGCCTCGATGCGAAACTCGAACCCGACGAT
>JBFOLW010000032.1:0-9314 GCA_040830305.1 Erythrobacter sp. | reverse complement strand
CTGGTTTCCGAACGGGTTGAATGCTGCGCAGGTCCCGCTGATCGTTTGGATCGGCGAGTTCGCGGCACCGGCCGGGCACCCGGCCAGGGCGTTTTCGAAGTTCTGCTGCACCAGCTCACGGCTGCGGCCTTCCGTACGCGAGCGGCCGTAGACACCCGACACTTCCCAGTTCAGATTGCGCGAACCGAGGTAGAGATCGCCGCGCAGACCACCTGCGAGACGGTAGACTTCGACGGTCGACGAGCCTTCACCCGAGATCAGGTCGGTGTTGGCACGGCCGAGGTAGAAGAAATCCTGCCCTGCGGGCAGTTGCGACGCGATCGTTGCGCGGGCACTGTCCGAGAGGAACGGATTGCTGAGCGGGATGATCAGATTGCCGTCGGGGTCGCCCGCGTCGCCGAATAGCCAGGTGTTGTAAACCGGCTGCGAACGGAGCTCGGTACCCTTCGAGCTGGCATACTGCCCTTCGAGGAAGGCGGTGATGGTGTCGGTGACATCGTAGCTCGCCTGGATGGCGCCGAGGTAACGTTCTACCGGCGAAAGCAGGTTCTGCAGCGGAGAGAGGCTGAAGCCGTTGCCGCCCGAAGAGTTCACGACACCATAGCGGGTACCGAAATCGAGCGGAATGAGGTTGCCGTTCGCATCGAAGACAAGCGAATTGCCGTTGGCGTCGGTGAAGTCAAATCCGAAGCCCGGAATGATGTCGATGCTGGTGGGCGAGCCGAACTCGCTGAGGATCGGGATGCGCCGGTCGTTGATGATGACATTGTCGAACGGCGAATTGGGATCGTTCGGTGCTGCATAGAACAGACCCTGCGCAGTGCGCTCACGATCGGTGTAGAGCAGGCCTTCGGTCTTGTTGTACTCGACGGCGGCAACGACGTTACCGCGCCCGTCGGCGAAGCTGGTGCCGGCCATGGCGCCCACGCGATATTCACGGGCGTCGCCTTCTTCCGCAATGCCCATCTGGGCATCGAAGCGGACACCTTCAAAACGGTCCTTGAGAATGATGTTGACGGTACCGGCAATGGCATCGGCACCGTAAATCGGTGCGCCGCCCACGGCGATCGTCTCGATCCGATCGACCATCAGCGTCGGGATCGTGTTCAGGTCGACCTGCGAACCCGCGGCCACGGGGCCGAAGATCGATGCGGTGTTCGAGCTGACGTAGCGGCGGCTGTTGACCAGCGTCAGCGTGCGCTGCGAGCCAAGGCCGAAGAAGTTGATGAAGCTCTGGCCGGAACCGAAGCTGCCCGATTGGCCACCAACGGGGTTGCTCGCGGGCGGACCGAATGCGGGCTGATCTTCCAGCACTTCGCCGACGTTGGTCAGACCGCGTTCTTCGATCTGTTCCGAGCCGACCACAATCGAGGGTTCGAGCGTGTCGCGGTTGGCGCGGCGGATACGCGAGCCCGTGACGACGATGGCGTTGTCTTGAGCCGGAGCCGCTTCGGCCTGTTCATCGGCGATACCTTCTGCGGTATCCTGGGCCAGGACCGGGGTGGAAATGGCAAGGGCAGCGATTCCCGCGCTCGTGAAGAGCGCAAGGCGCCGACCCCTGTTGAGGGGGGAGGTATTGGTCATGGATTTTCCCTGATTTGCGACCAGTGCAGTATTGCGGCGCCATTGAGCAATGCCAGGCTAGGTTCGCAACGTCATTTCGTCAGGATGAGCCGATCGGATGGAAATTGCCCTGCGGTGTTGTCATTCTGCAACGAAAGGCATGAGTGCGAAGACTCTGCTGCCGGTCTGCTGCAAGAGCGCGCACGGTGGGGTCTGCGGCAACCTTCCAGCGTGCCGGGGCGAAACCGGGTCGTTTCGCTGGCCAAGCCGGGCATGTCTGGCTAGGTTTCCCGGGCTTTTGCTTTAGCATAGGGGTTTCAATGTTTCGCACCGGTCTGATCGCCGCCGCCTGCCTCTCGGTCCCTGCCGCGCTGTCGGCGCAGGACGCCCCTTCGCGTGCGATTCTCGAATGTCGCGCTATCGGCAGCGATAGCGATCGCCTGAAATGCTACGACAGCGCGCTCGACGACCAGTATGGCGTCGACGAGGAGTTGCAGGAGAAACGCGCCCAGTATCGCCGCGAGAGATTTGGCCTTCCGGTGGATGATTCGGGCATGCAGCTGACCGAGCTCGAAGCGAATGTGGCGGCGGTCGATGCCGATCTGCGGACCGGGCAGACGACGATCGCGCTCGACAACGGGCAGCATTGGCGCCTGACCTCGAGCGGCGGGCTGCGCTCCCGGTTCAAGCCCGGGATGAGTGTCGTCATCAGCGAGAGTGGCACTGGCGGCTACCGTATCCGCATCCCCGAAAAGACCGGTTTCAAAGGCGTCGTCCGCGTGCGCTGATCGCCGGGGTTCAGCATTGACCATGACCACAGACGGAATGCTCGGCGACGGCACCTGGCTGCCTCATCGCTACGATGAGTCAGCCGATAGTTTCCGGTTCCTCAGCCTGCCGAGAACGGTGCAGCGCGACGCAACTTTTCTCACGGACGAACACCTGGCCGACACTGGCGAATCGGTCGCTGTACCGGTCACGGCCATTGATCGTTCGGCGTTGCCCACCGGGCCGCTGCACTTCGTGTTTCATTCAGCCTATTGCTGCTCGACACTTATGGCGCGGATGTTCGATGCGCCCGGACACTCGATGGGGCTCAAGGAGCCGACCGTCCTTAACGACATTGTCGGTTGGCGCAGACGCGGCGCACAGCCGCAGAAGGTCGCCGCAGTGCTGGATGCTGCGCTTGCCCTGCTCGGACGCCCGCTGGAAGGCGACGGGGCGGTCGTCATCAAGCCGTCCAATATCGTCAACTCGCTTGCGCCGGCGATGATGGGGCTGCGATCCGACGCGAACGCCATCTTGCTCTACGCGCCGATCGACGACTTTCTCTCCTCGATCGCGGTCAAGGGCCTGTGGGGGCGGCGCTGGGTGCGCCAAGCGCTCTTGGGCCAGATCCAGGACGGCGTGGTCGCCGAGCGGTTCAGCGCCGAGGAGATGTTCGAACTGACCGACCTGCAGGTGGCCGGCCTTGGCTGGCTTTCGCACCATGGGATCTATGCCAAGATGCTCGAGCGGTTCGGGGCGCAGCGGATCAAGGTCTGCGACAGCCGCACGTTGCTTGCCGACAGCGAGCGAACGGTCGCGCGATCCTTCGCGCATTTCGGCTTTGCGCTGGACGACGGAGAAGCCGGGAAGATCGCATCGGGTCGAGCTTTCACGCGGAATTCCAAGGACGACAAGGTCTACTCGCGTGAAGACCGGGAAAAGCAGATAGACGCGACGCGCGAAGCGAACAGCGACGAGATTGCCAAGGTTGCGGAGTGGGTGCGAGCGGTTGCGCGCAATGCCGGCATCGACGTAGCTCCGCGCGCCTCGCTGATGGACGACTGATCAGCAAGGACGCGGGCTCAGGAGCTAATTGTCCGGTGTGCCTTCCCACATCCCGGTGGCAGCACCAGCGACCAGCCCCCGGGAAAATGCATTGCCCTTGCGCGCCACGCGTTCCCATTGCGCGCGAGTGAGGCAGGTCTTGCGGCGCTTCGCGCGCGAGCCGATCACCTTCTCCGTTCTACAGATGAGGGCGTCGCTTCTATCGGCCCGCTCGGTACTTTCCTGCGTCTCAGGCTGATCCGTTGCGGCGTCACGATCCTGAGAGGAAGCTGGCATGGCGATAGCCAGCCCCGCAGTCGCAACTGCGGGCGGTATCGCTCGAATCCATGCGCGGGTCATCGTTCGAAATCCCATTGCTGCGGTCTTTCCATGCACACCGGAACGGACGAGTTTCTACGAGCCGAACCGGATGTGCATCGATTTTACCACAACTGGGCGGGATTGGCGAACGAGGCGCTCAGTTGCCGGTCATTCCCGAAGCCATGTCCTCGACCAGGCGGTCGGCAACGGCATTGCCTTCACGCCCGACCCGTGCCCATTCGGCATTGGTCAGGCACACGCGGCGCTTCTTGGCGCGCGAACCGATAACCGACTCGGTCCGGCAGCGGACATACTCGGGATGATTGCGGTCCGTAATCTTGCCCTTTTCGTCGCGCGGAGGTTCGGCCTTGTCGTCTTGTGCGAGCGCCGGGGTCGCAGCCAAGAGGATGGTGGCGAGGGCGGGTGCTAGAATTTTACGCATTTCAAACTCCGTTGCTTGCTCGCAGGCTATCACTAAGTGCCTCTGTGTCTAGGAATTTTTCCCGGGGGACAAGGCAAGACGACTTCCCGATTGCCGCGAGTTCCGAAATCCTTTTTCGTCGAATGGTGATCCGTCCCGGTCGAACGCCGGGAAAGGCGGAGGCAAAAAAAAGGGGGCGGTGCCGAAGCACCGCCCCCGATTTTTTCATCCGTGGATGCGACTAGAAGCGAAGCTTCACCGCAGCCGCGTAACGACGGCCAAGGGCGTCGTAGGTCGACGGGTATATGTTACCCGAGTTGAACGAGGTCGAACCGATGTCCGAGCCAACGACGGTCGGCTGGTTGTCGAACAGGTTCTGAACGGTCAGAACGAGCTCGAAGTTCTCGGTAGCGGCCCAACGGGCGCTCAGGTCGAAGTAGCTTTCCGACGGGATGGTGTTGAAGTCGACATCCTGGCCCGAAAGCGCACCTGCACCGGCGGCGATCTGACCGATGAAGGCATCGCCACTCGCAGCACGCTGCAGCGGTTCGAATTCGACACCGTCGAGGTAACGCCACAGGATCGAGAGATCGAGTTCATCCCAGAACGTGAACGTTGCACGGGTGTTGAACACGAACTCGGGCTGGATCGAGCCGCAGTTGACCGAGTAGAAGCTCACGCACTCGCGGTTGATCGACGTCGGGGTGGCCCGGAACTTGTTGCTGTTCGTCCAGGTACCGTCGGTCGCGAACCGGAAACCGATGTTGTCGGTCAGGTCCGTGCGATAACGCAGGCTGACGTCCACACCGTCGGTCGTGATCGTGCCGAGGTTCGAGAGGTTGAGCAGCAGCCCGGGAACTTCGTTCGGCGAACCGTCGAGACCACCGGTGGTGGCGCTACGCAGGATCTGCGAACAAATCGGGTTGCTTGTGCTCGGAGCGTTGTAACAACCGCCGACGATGTCATCGACCGTCGGGTTGGTGATCGCGTCTTCGACCTTGATGTTCCAATAGTCGACGGTCAGCGACAGGTTGTACAGCGGTTCGACGACCACACCGACAGTCCAGGTGGTTGCCGTTTCAACGCCGAGGTTCGGATTGCCACCCCCGGTCACGTTGATCTGGCCGGCAGCCGGCTGCAGGATGTTGCCGATCCGGCCCTGGGCGAATGCCTGGGTCGCACCGTTGGCGACGATCTGCGAGACGCAGACGGCCGTCAGAGCTGCATTGCCGACCGGGTTGGTACCGGCACAGGGATCCACAGCGAGGTTCGACAGACCGGTGGTGACCGGCGTGAAGAGTTCACCGATGTTCGGTGCACGCGACGAACGCTGGTAGTTACCACGGAAAGTGATCTCGTCGATCGGCGAAAGCGTACCGCCCGCCTTCCAGGTGAATTCGCCACCTGCAGTCGAGTAGTCCGAGTAGCGGCCACCGAGTTCGAGGGTCAGTTCGCGAATAAACGAATCTTCGACCACCGGGATAACCAGCTCGGCAAACGCGTCCTTGACGTTGTAGCTACCGTTGATGTCCGGAGCTGCACCGCCACCGCCGACAACTGCGCCTGGAGTCTGCGAGGCTTCGTCCGACAGGCGGCTAGCCGTGTACTTGCGGTACTCGGCACCGATTGCGAACGAGATCGGGCTGGCCGAGATGCCGAAGCCGAGATCGCCGTCGATGACACCCTGGACCTGCTGGAGGGTGGCCTGCGTAATAACCTGCTGGGTCAGGTTGAAAACGTAGTCGATCGCTTCCTGCGAGCCGAGATTGCCGAACACGCCGAAAAGGTTGATCGGCGCACAACCGCCCGAAGTGTCGATACACTGAACGCCGCCGGCACCATCGGGAATGGCGAGCATCGACTGCTGCAAGCGATCGAAGCGGGCAAAACCGCTCTGACGCTGGATGCGCTCGCTTTCACCGTACGTGCCCGAGACTTCCCAGCCGATCGAGTCGGTGATGTTGCCGCGCGCACCGCCCACGATGTTGAACAGCGTCGTGGTGAAGTCCGAATTACGGGTACCGGCTTCGACCGTACGACGACGGATCGAGCTGCCGAACTGGACGTAGTCGGGGTTGGGAGAGCCGTCTGCCAGCGTCGGGCCGAACGGCGTGTTGCGGCCAGCGGTACACTCGGCAGCGGTGAGGCCGAGACCGTCACAGAACGCCTGTGCCAGACCAGCAGGCAGGAACGGGTTGTTCAGGTTCTGCTGGTAGGTGTTGAAGAACGAACCACCCGGAGCGATGATCGTCGAGACGGTGTTCTTCGAGAACGCGGCCTGCGTGAATACTTCGACATTGTCCGACACTTCATACCGGCCCGAGCCGTAGATGTTGAAGCGCTCGAACGGCGTCAGGAAGATGTTGAACGGGTTGAAGTTGAACGGTGCATAGAAGCTGCCGTCACGGAAACCGACGCCGTCCGGTGCGATTTGACCGAAGCCCGACGGCACGGGGCCGACGATAACCGCGGGGATCGAGTTCGACGAACCGGCAGGCCGGCCACTGAACGAACCCACGTTGAACAGCGAGAAGTCGCGGTCGCCCTGGAAGACGGCATCCTGGTTCTGATAGCCGATGCTAAGCACCGCATTACCGCGACCATCGTCGAAGTTGGCACCGATGGTGGCATCGACACGGAAAACGTTGCCGTCGCCTTGTTCGGTGATCTGCTGCGAAGCGGTTGCTTCCAGACCTTCGAAATCGCGCTTGGTGATGAAGTTGACAACACCGCCGATGGCGTCCGCACCGTAGGTGGTGGTAGCGCCGCCGGTCAGGACTTCCGTACGCTCGATAACGGCGAGCGGGATGTTGTTGAGGTCGACGCGGCCGGTGGTGTCGGCCGGCGTGAAGCGGCGACCGTCGAGCAGCACGAGGTTACGGTTCGAGCCGATGCCGCGCAGGTTAACGAAGCTGGAACCGCCGTTGCCGTTGTTAACGGCCGAACCGACGCTCGGAACCGCCGAGGGCAGTTCGCGAAGGAATTCTTCCGCAACGTTGGTCTGGGCGAGTTCGAGTTCGTCGCTGCTGACGACGCTGACCGGGCTGGCAAGCTCGAGGTTCGGGTTCGAAATGCGCGAACCCGTAACGACGATCGCGCCAGCAGGCGCAGGCGAATCGACGCTTTCTTCGTCTTCGGTCGCAACCTGGGCCATCGCCGGCTGCGCCAGAAGCGCCAGGCCGAGTGCGGCAGGTGCCGCGCTGGCTTTGAAGTAGGTGTGGAGTTTCACTCTGATAATCCCTCTATTGATCGACCGACCCCTGAGGTCGGATCTCCAAGGAACCCCTGGGAGGGAAAGGAATATGAACGCGACTAGCGGCCATACGTATGCACAAACCCTCCAGTGGAAGGTCGCATGTGCCTTTATGGGTGCGCACAATGCAAAGCTTTTGTTAAATTCTGCACGGTTTGCCGCAGGGGGTGTGACGCCTATGTCACACCTTCGAGCTGGCCGAAATTCGCGTGTCGAGGGCGCGAATGGGCAAGAAGGGAGAAGCTCGGGGCCCGTTTCGGTTGACGTCTACGTAAGTCGACCCTAGTCAACCGGTCCCTATTCGAAACCTAACTTGTTAGAAGAACAAACAGAGGATGCCGATGCCCGAAGCCTTTATCGTTGAAGCTGTCAGGACCGCAGGTGGTCGGCGCGGTAGCCGCTTGGCCGGCGTCCACCCTGTCGACCTCGCCGCCAAATCGCTCGATGCGATCATGGAGCGTTCGGGGCTCGAGGCCAAGATGATCGACGATGTCGTCATGGGCTGCGTCAGCCAGGGTGGTGAGCAGGCGATGCAGGTCGGTCGCAATGCCGTGCTTGGGGCACGGCATCTCGGCGAAGGTGTTCCCGCGGTCACCATCGACCGCCAGTGCGGCTCCAGCCAGCAGGCGATCCAGTTCGCCGCGCAGGCGGTGATGAGCGGCACGCAGGACGTTGTCATCGCCAGCGGTGTCGAAAGCATGAGCCGCGTGCCGATGGGCTCGACCGCGATGTTCCACATGAAGGAAGGACTGGGGAATTATAAGTCGCCCGGTCTCGAGGAGAAATATCCCGGCATCCAGTGGAGCCAGTTCATGGGCGCCGAGATGATCGTGAAGAAGCATGGTTTCTCGAAGGACGATCTCGACCGCTTCGCTCTGGCCAGCCACAAGAAGGCGATCGAGGCGACCCAATCGGGCGCATTCGAGGCCGAAATCGTGCCCGTCGAGGTGGAAGCGCCCGAAGGCACCGAAATGCACACGGTCGACGAAGGCATTCGCTTCGATGCGACGCTCGACGGAATTGCCGGCGTCAAGCTGCTCAGCCCCGAAGGCACGATCACGGCCGCCTCGAGCAGCCAGATCTGCGATGGTTCCTCTGCGGTGCTGGTCGTTAGCGAGAAGGCGCTGAAGGAGTATGGCCTCACACCGCTGGCCCGCATTCACAACCTTACGGTCACCGCCGGCGACCCGGTAATCATGCTCGAAGAACCGCTGTTCGCCACCGATCGTGCGCTCGAGCGCGCCGGCATGAAGATCGACGATATCGACCTGTTCGAAGTCAACGAGGCATTCGCCCCGGTCCCGCTCGCCTGGCTCAAGCACACCGGTGCCGACCCGGAGAAGCTCAACGTCAACGGCGGCGCGATCGCGCTCGGCCACCCGCTGGGGGCATCGGGCACGAAGCTGATGGCGACGCTGGTGCATGCGCTGAAGGCGCGCGGAAAGAAATACGGCCTGCAGACGATGTGCGAAGGTGGCGGCGTCGCCAACGTCACCATCGTCGAGGCGCTTTAACTTTTCCCAATCACGAGAGGATAACTCCATGGAAGTCAGCAGCAATACCCCCGCAGTCGTCACCGGCGGCGCCTCGGGCCTCGGAGAAGCCACCGCCCGCGCGCTTGCCGCCAAGGGCGCCAAGGTCGCCATTTTCGACATGAACGAAGAGAAGGGCGAAGCGGTCGCCAAGGACATCGGCGGCATCTTCTGCAAGGTCAATGTGACCAGCGACGAAGACGTCGATGCCGGTTTCGCCAAGGCGCGCGAAGCGCATGGTCAGGAGCGCATCCTCGTCAATTGCGCGGGAATCGGCAATGCGATCAAGACCGCCAAGCGCGACAAGCAGAGCGGCGAGATCAGCCACTTCCCGCTGTCGGCCTTCGACTTCGTGATTCAGGTCAACCTCGTCGGCACCTTCCGCTGCATCGCCAAGTCGGCGGCCGGCATG
>JBFOLW010000031.1:0-13641 GCA_040830305.1 Erythrobacter sp. | reverse complement strand
GATGGCAACCCGCAGGCTTCCCCCGCTCCGCGCCCTCGAGGCCTTTGTCAGGACCGTCCGGCTGGGATCCGCCCGGGCGGCCGCTGACGAACTCGGGCTGAGCCCGTCCGCGCTCTCGCGCCGGATCGGAAATCTCGAGGAATTCGTCGGCAAGAAGCTGTTCACGCGCGCGCGCCAGTCGATGCAGCTGACCGATGACGGGCACGCTTTCTACGAAGCGGTCAATCCGCAGCTCGAAGCGCTCGCGCGCGCGGTCGAAAGCCAGTCCGAGAACCTTTCGCTGCTCCGCCTGCATCTCGGCGTCCTGCCGCTGTTCGGCACGCAGCGCCTGTTTCCCCGCCTTGGCGAACTGCGCCAGCGCCACCCGCTTCTGCATATCGACATCGACACCGGGGCGCATCTCGAAGATCGCGTGGGGGATGTCCTCGATGCGGCGATCATCCTGTCGCGCGGCCCGTCGCGCGGGCTTCATGCCGTGCGGCTCGACTACAACAAGGTCCACGCGATCTGCAGCCGTGATCTCGCCGAGAAGCTGGGGTCGGAGCCAGATGCGGAAAAGCTCTCGCGGCAGACCTTCCTGATCCACAACGAGCTGCCCGAAAGCTTCACCGCCTGGCGGACCGAGATCGGCATGGCGGAGCTCGAACCAGCGGCGATCGACCATTTCGATTCCGGACAGATCATGCTCGAAGCGGCGGCGCAGGGCCTCGGGATTGCCATCATGCATGACGACCACATGCGGCGGGCTGCCGATAACCGCCTCGCCACGCTCTATGGAATCGAAGTGGAAAGTCCCTACAGCTACTGGTTCGTGTGCAAGCCCACCGCGCTCGAGGAACGCCCCGTGCGGCTGTTTCACGACTGGCTGGTAAAGGCCGGCCTCTAGCTCGGTTCCGGGCCGCCCGGCTTCGGGCGGTAACGAACCGCCTCCACCACATGCGCAAAATCGCGCAGCGGCTTGCCGAGGTTCTTTTCGAGCTGCTCGACGATCTCGGCGCGAGCCTTGGCGGCAATCGCCTTGCGCCCGCGGTGTTCGACCGGGCTGAAGGGTTCGAGATAATAGAGCGTGAGCGGGAAGCTGCCCCGCCGAGCCATCACGCGCATCGCGTTGTGCAGCCCGCTTTCTTCGCCGATCCAGCCGATCTCTTCCGAATTTTCGCCATAGTCGAGGACCACGGGTTGGACCATGACGCCCGGTGGCGGCGGCTCGAGCACCGAGATCATGCTCGACTTGAACGGCAACAGCGAATGCCCGTCAGTCACGGTTCCTTCGGGGAACACCGTGACCGACCAGTTGTCGGCCAGCGCCTCTTTCAGCGCGTTGATCTGCTCGGCGACGCCCATCCGGTTCTCGCGCTTCACGAACACCGTGCGGTTAAGCCCGCACAGCCAGCCGATCACGGGAACCTGCGACAATTCGTGCTTGGCGACAAAGGCGGTCCCGCTGGCGCCCGCCATGCTGAGGATGTCGATCCAGCTGACATGGTTGGCGATGAAGAAGACATCGCGCCGGAGCGGCGTGCCGACAACCCGGACCCGTGCGCCGACGATCCACGCCGTGTAGCGCAGGAACAGCATCGGGAAGGGCGAACCGTAGGCGAACACCCGATAGAGGTAGTGCAGCGGTACGCACACCATCAGCAGCAGCACAATGCCGAGCGTCCGCGCCAGGAAGCGAAGCCATCCGATCGCGCTGAGCGGGACCTTTTCGCCACGCGCTGCCGCGAGTCGCCTGGCGGTATATTTCGCCAGCCTGCGCTCAGTCTTCGCGGTCGAGGCGGACGCCATAGAGTTCCAGCCGGTGGTCGACGAGGCGATATCCGAGCTTGGCCGCGATCTGTTTTTGCAGCGCTTCGATTTCGGGATCGACGAACTCGACCACCTTGCCGGTTTCGACATCGATCAGGTGGTCGTGATGCGCCTCCGGTGCCGCCTCGTAGCGGGCGCGACCATCGCCGAAGTCGTGCCGGTCGAGAATGCCGGCCTCCTCGAACAGGCGGACGGTGCGATAGACCGTGGCGATCGAGATTCCGGAATCGATCTTGTTGGCGCGCTCGTGCAGCAGCTCCACGTCGGGATGGTCGTCACTTTCCGACAGCACGCGTGCGATGACGCGGCGCTGCTCGGTGATCCGCAGGCCCTTGTCAGCACAGAGCTGTTCGAGATCGATCTTCTGGTGCAATGTTGCTTCCCGAATGAAAAACGCCCCGCACCCTTATCGGGCCGGGGCGTCTTCCTCAAGGCGAACCGAGGCGCTTTAGGCAGCCTTCTTGTTCCGTCCCCGCTTCTGGCCCGGCTTGCGGCCGAGGCCGATCTTTACGGCGAGCTCGCGCCGCTTCTCGGCGTAGCTCGGGGCAACCATCGGATAATCGGCCGGCAGGTTCCAGCGCGCGCGATATTCTTCAGGGGTCATATCGTAAGCGGTCTTGAGATGGCGCTTGAGCATCTTCATCTTTTTGCCGTCTTCGAGGCAGACGATGTAGTCCTTCTTGACCGACGACCTGATCGGCACTGCCGGTTCGGGCATCTCTTCTTCGGCTTCTTCGCTGCCGAGACCCGTGAGCGCGTTGTAAACGTTTGAAATCAGGGTCGGTACTTCCGCGACGTCCACGTTGTTGTTGCTCACATGAGCTGCGACAATGTCCGAAGTAAGGGTAATCAGGGTCTCGGTCATGTCGGTTTCGAAATTTTCCATTACTGGCCCTTCTGAGTTGAGGGAGATCACTCGCGATGCGACCCGCTCTTCGGCCTATTGTATAAAATCGACAAGAAAATGCAACAATTGGCGCAATTCTCTATTTTTGACGCATTCCTACAACTTTCGCGCGAATGTGATCGCGTCGAGTGGCGCGCCATCGAGCGTGCGATAATAGGCGTTGCGGCGACCGATCGGTTCGAAACCGCACCTGCGATAGAGCCGCTGGGCTGGATTATTCGCCCGCATTTCCAAGAAGATACGTTCTGCACCCGCCTGAATTGCGAGGTTTGCGAAAGTCTCGATCAGGATCTCGCCCAGACCGTTTCCGCGGGCTTCGGGACGAACCCCGATAAGGAGCAGCTCTTCTTCGCCCGGCGCGCGCCTGGCGAGCACGAAGCCCGCTGCCTTGCTCTGGCCAGAGACCCGGTTGCCCTGATCATCGACGAGGATGGCGTAAGTATGCGGCATGGTCAGGGAATTGGCGACTTGCTGCCTGGTCCAGGCCTCGCGCCAATGCGGGTCGAAAGCGGCCTCCATCACCGCCATGATCTGGTCGAGCTCGCTCATCGGCCGGGCAGTTTCGCATCGGGCGGGCGCCCATAAAGCGGGGCGAGGGTGTCGCTCAGCAGCTCTGCCGGCAAATCGAGCGCGCTGCTGGCCTCGGGCAGACGGATGGTGCCCGGGTCCATGGCCTTGCGCGCAGCGAGCTCCTCGGCCTTCGACCCCGCGATTTCGCCAGGCAGATCGCGAGCGGCGGCAAGCTCGGGAGCTAGCGAAGCGACAGTGTCGAGCGGCAGCCCGTCGCCGCCGAAATCCTGCACGAACCACTCGCCGTGTCCGCCGGTCATGCAGACCGTCACCGGAATTGCGCCTTGTCCACGGGCCATCGCCGCGACGAGCGCCAGCGTGGGGAAGCCGCGCACGCGGGCCTGCCACGCGATTCCCAGTGCGCGCGCCACCGCGAGCCCGATCCGTACCCCGGTAAAACTGCCGGGACCGAGCGAGACGCGGATTTCCTGTGCGCGTCCCCTCTCGGGCAGTTCGGCAATCATCGGGACCAGCCGTTCGGCATGGCCGCGTCCGAGCACCTCGTGACGGGCCTCGAGCAGCACGCCGTTCTCGAACAGCGCTACCGAACAGGCTTCCGTGGCAGTTTCAATTGCAAGCATCCGCATGGGGCCGCACTGCCCCAGCGGAGGCGAGGCTGCAAGTCAGGCGATGCGGTTGAATTTCTCGAATTCGGGGCGCGGGCTGCGATCGAAGATGCTTTCTGGATCGCCATGGCCGATCGCGCAGATGAAGTTGCTCTTGTGCTTGGGATTATCGCCGAAGAAAGCCTTGTCGACCGCGTCGTTGTCGAACCCCGACATCGGTCCGCAATCGAGCCCCAGCGCGCGCGCGGCAATCATCAGGTAGGCACCCTGCAGCGAAGAGTTGCGGAATGCGCCTTCCTTGCGGCCTTCCTCGTCGCCCTCGAACCAGCTCTTCGCATCGGTATGCGGGAACAGCCAGGGCAGTTCTTCGTGAAAGTCGATGTCGTAGCCGATGATCGCGGTAACGGGCGAGGTAAGGATCTTGTCCCGGTTTCCTTCCATCGCACAATCGGCGAGCGTCCGCTTCGCCTCTTCGGACTTGACCCATACGATCCGCGCGGGCTGCATGTTGGCCGAAGTCGGTGCCATCTTGAGCAGTTCGTAGATCGCATGGATCTGATCCTCGCTCACGGGCTCGTCGAGCCAGCCGTTATAGCTGCGCGCGTCGCGGAAGATGAGGTCGAGGGCGTCGGCGGAAAGCGTGTCGGCCAAGGTCGGATATCCTTCGGTTGGGGAAAGGGAAGTCAGGCTGCGCGGACTTCAACGACCTCGGGGACGTAATGTTTCAGCAGGCCTTCGATGCCGTGCTTGAGCGTTGCGGTCGAGGACGGACAGCCCGAGCATGCGCCCTGCATCTGCAGATGGACGACGCCGTCGCGATAGCCGCGATACTGGATGTCTCCGCCATCGCCGGCAACCGCCGGGCGCACGCGGGTCTCGAGCAGTTCGTTGATCTGCGCGATGATGTCGGCGTCCTCCTCGCGTTCTTCGACCATCATGTCCTCGTCCTCGGACGGGACGGAAATCCCGCCCGCGGTGCCGGGCGCGAACAGCGGAGCCTGCGAAACGAAGTGGTCGAGCAGGATTGCAAGCACCTGCGGTTTGAGATCGGTCCAGTTGACCCCGGGTGCGGCAGTTACCGAAACGAAGTCGCCTCCGAAGAAGACATTGACGACCTCGCCCGTATCGAAGATCGCCTGCGCCAGCGGGCTGGCTTCGGCGGCTTCGGGCGTGGCGAATTCGCGCGTTCCCTGGGTCATGACCTGCTGGCCCGGAAGGAATTTGAGGCTCGCCGGATTTGGCGTGGTTTCGGTCTCGATGAACATGATCCGCATGTAGGTATGGCAAGCATGCGGGGCAAGCCGCGAACACCAAGAGGCGAACATTCACCTAGCCTTCACGCATCGCCCGCCTATATGCCCTGCATGACCCTTTTCCCGCGCGCCTTCAGGCGTCTCGCGCTTGTCCTTCCCGCCGTGCTGCTCGCCCCGCAGCCCCTGTTCGCGCAGGAGCCCGCCGCGCCCACGCCGCAGCATCTCACGCCCGGCGACGGTACGCCGTGGATCTACGAAGGCAGCGACGTCCCGCGCGACAGGGAGTGGATCTTCGGCGAGCTGCCGAACGGGCTGCGTTACGCCGTCAGGCGCAACGGCGTTCCGCCCGACCAGGTTTCGGTCCGTGTCCGGATCGATGCGGGCTCGTTGCACGAGGAGGAAAGCGAGCGCGGCTATGCGCACTTGCTCGAACATCTGCTGTTCCGCGAAAGCAAGTATCTCGGACCGGCGGAGGCAATTCCCACATGGCAGCGGCTCGGCGCGACCTTCGGCAGCGACACCAATGCCGAGACCAGCCCGACGCACACCGTCTTCAAGCTCGACCTGCCCAATATCGACGAGGCCAAGCTGGCCGAGAGCATGAAGCTGCTCTCGGGCATGGTCCGCAGCCCGGTGTTGAGCGATGCCAACGTCGCCGCCGAAGTGCCGATCGTGCTGGCCGAGAAGCGCGAACGTGCGGGCCCGTCCGAGCGCGCCGGCAATGCCAGTCGCGCGGTGCTGTTTGCCGGGCAACGGCTCGCCACGCGCACACCCATCGGAACAGAGGAAACACTGAGCGCCGCCACCGGGGCAAGCGTCAGCGGTTTCTACAAGCGCTGGTACCGGCCTGAAAACGCAGTGGTCGTTGCTGCCGGCGACATGGACCCGATGCAGCTGGCCGCGGAAATCGAGAAATGGTTCGGCGACTGGCAGGGCGAGGGCGCGCACGTCCCGGCTCCCGATTTCGGTGACCCGGTCGCACCTGCAGGGGCAGAGCCGGGCAATCCGGTCGGCGAAACGGGCGTGGTGGTCGAACCCGACCTGCCGCGCTCGTTCTCCTATGCGGTGATGCGTCCGTGGCGCCCGGTGCTCGACACGGTCGCCTATAACGAGGGCCTCTTGCGCGATGCGCTGGCACAGGCGCTGATCAACCGGCGGCTCGAGACGCGCGCGCGGGCGGGGGGCAGCTATCTCTACGCGCAGGTAGCGCAGGACGATGTCAGCCGTTCGGCGGACATGACCTTCGTCACCTTCGCTCCGCTTACGCCCGACTGGCAGGCTGCGCTCCGCGACATCCGCGGGGTGATCGCCGATGCGCTGGCGACACCGCCGTCGCAGGAAGAGATCGATCGCGAACTCGCCGAATTTGAGATCGTCTTCCAGAGCCAAGTCGAGCAGCGCCGCGTCATGCCGGGGCCGCGGCTCGCCGATGACATCGTCAATGCAGTCGATATTCGCGAGGCGGTCGCCGCGCCCGAAACCGTGCTGATGGTATTCAATTCGATGAGGGAAACGCTGACGCCCGAACGGATGCTCGACCACACGCGCGCGCTGTTTTCCGGCGATGTCATCCGTGCCGCCTATGTAACGCCGGCTACCGGTGAGGCGAGCGAACAGGCGATACGCAGCGCGCTGCTCGAACCGGTGGCGGCCGATCCCGACGCGCGTATCGCGGCGCAGGCGGTCTCTTTCGAGGAACTGCCTCCGGTCGGCGAACCGGGGCAGATCACCGCGCAGGGCCCCATCGGCGTGCTCGATATCGAGCAGGTCGAATTTGCCAATGGCGTGAAGGCGATCCTGTGGGCCAATGATGCCGAGCCCGGTCGTGTGGCAGTGAAGGTGCGGTTCGGCGCGGGCTTCCGCGCCATCGCGCCCGACCAGTCGGTCTATGCCAATCTCGGCCACGGCGCGCTGATCGGTTCGGGGATCGGCGAGCTGGGCCAGGAAGAGCTCGACCTGTTGTCGACCGGGCGCAAGTTCGGGTTCGACTTCGATACCGGCGACGGGGCGTTCAGCTTCTACGCGCAGACCCGCGAGGCGGACCTCGACGAGCAGCTCTACCTTTTCGCCGCGAAACTGGCGATGCCGGGCTGGGATCCCAATCCCGTGACCCGGGCCAAGGCCGCAGGCAAGCTCGCCTACGAAAGCTATTCGGCGAACCCCGGCGGCATTCTGCAACGCGATCTCGAATACCTGCTGCGCGACAGCGATCCGCGCTTCCGCACGCCGACGCCCGAGATGTTCGATGCCGCGACCGCGGAAGAGTTCCGCGCCGTGTGGGAGCCGCTGCTTCGGCAGGGGCCGGTCGAGATCCTGGTGTTCGGCGAATTCGACAAGGACGCCGCAATCGAGACGCTGCGCGAGACCTTCGGCGCCCTGCCAACGCGCAGTCAGCCCCCGGCGGAAGTGCTCGAGCGGCCGGTCGAATTCCCCGCTGCCGGCGAAACCGTGGTGCGCCATCACCGCGGCGATGCCAACCAGGCCGCCGCCGTTGTGGCCTGGCCGAGCGGCGGCGGGGTTGAAAACCTGCGCGAATCGCGTCGTCTCGAGGTGCTCGCCTCGCTGTTCAACAACCGGCTGATGGAAGCCATGCGCGAGCATGCCGGGGCGAGCTATTCGCCCGTGGTGCGTTCCGAATGGCCGAGCGACGTGAACAGCGGCGGTCGGATTGCCGCGCTCGCGCAGCTGCGGCCCGAAGATGTGCCCGTGTTCTTTGCCGAGGCGGAACGGATCGCCAAGGAGCTCGCCAGCGCGCCGGTGGGCGAGGACGAGTACAACCGCGTGGTCGAGCCGCTGCGCCAGTATGTCAGCCGCGCTTCGACCGGCAACCTCTTCTGGCTCTACCAGCTCGAAGGCTCGACCGTGGACCCGCGGCGGATCCCGCAGCTGCGCTATCTGCTGGCCGACTATACCGAGACCCCGCCCGCAGAATTGCAGGCGCTGGCGCAGAAATACCTCGCCTCGCGCGAAGGGTGGAAGCTGGCCGTGATCCCGCAGGGGCAGGAACTGGTCACCGCGCCCGGCCGCACGGCGGTTTCCGGGCGCTGAACCGGATACTGCAATCGGCTTTTTAAGCTGGCCAAGCAAAAGCTGCTTGCGACATGATGCACGCTCGTCTGCTACAGGCGGGCAATCAGGTGCCATTCCCGGCGCCGTTAACGGAAGAGACAATGGCGACGAACTGGGCACCCGACAGCTGGCAGGGATTCGAGGCGCGGCATTTGCCGACCTATCTCGACGCCTCCGCTCTCGAGGCTGCGACGACTTCGCTCGAAACGCATCCCCCGCTGGTCTTTGCGGGCGAGGCGCGCGCCTTGAAGGCGGACCTCGCCGAGGTGGCAGAAGGGCGCGCCTTCCTGCTGCAGGGCGGGGATTGTGCGGAAAGCTTCGCCGAGTTCCATCCCAACAACATCCGCGACACTTTCCGCGTTCTGCTCCAGATGGCAGTCGTCATGACCTTCGCCAGCAAGAAGCCGGTGGTGAAGGTCGGCCGCATGGCGGGACAGTTCGCCAAGCCGCGCAGTTCGGATACCGAAACGCAAGGGTCGGTGACGCTGCCGAGCTACTTCGGCGACAACATCAACGGTATCGAGTTCGACGAGGCCGCCCGGACCAACGACCCGCAGCGCATGGTGCGCGCTTATTCGCAGGCCGCCGCCACGTTGAACCTGCTGCGCGCATTCGCGACCGGCGGCTATGCCAACCTGCGGCAGGTGCACCAGTGGACGCTCGACTTCATGGGTCGCAGCCCGTGGGCGGACAAGTTCTCCGACATCGCCGACCGCATCGGCGAGGCGCTCGACTTCATGGAAGCCTGCGGGGTCAATCCCGAAACGCTGCCGCAATTGCAACGCACCAGCTTCTACACCAGCCACGAAGCGCTGCTGCTGCCCTATGAGCAGGCGCTGACCCGCCGCGACAGCCTGACCGGCGACTGGTACGATACCAGCGCGCACATGGTCTGGATCGGCGATCGCACGCGTTTCGATGGCAGTGCGCATGTCGAATTCGCACGCGGTATCGGCAATCCGCTGGGCATGAAATGCGGGCCGAGCCTCGAAACCGATGCGCTGCTCAAGCTGCTCGACACGCTCAATCCCGCGCGCGAGCCGGGCCGGATCACGCTGATCAGCCGCTTCGGGCACGACAAGGTCGAGGACGGCCTGCCGCGGCTGGTGCGCGCGGTCAAAGCCGAAGGACATCCGGTGGTGTGGAGCTGCGATCCGATGCACGGCAACGTCGTCAAGTCGGACAGCGGCTACAAGACCCGGCCCTTCGACCGCATCCTGACCGAAGTGAAGGGCTTTTTCGCGGTGCACCGCGCCGAGGGCACGCACCCGGGCGGCATCCATGTCGAAATGACGGGGCAGGACGTTACCGAATGCGTCGGCGGCGCGGTGGCGATCACCGATGCGGCGTTGAAGGACCGCTACCACACGCATTGCGATCCGCGTCTCAATGCGGCGCAATCGCTCGAGCTGGCCTTCCTTATCGCCGAAATGCTGAACGAGGAGCACAGCATAAGGCAGGCCGACGCAGCCTGATCCGCACGCTGCTTCCAAAGCAAGACGCGTTATATCCGGAACCGGTTGGCAAACCCGGCATTGCCCAAGCGATGTGTGCCACTTGCTTGTTAGCGCGCGGTTTTTTGCCCGCAGCCTTTAAACGTTCATCGAATTGCGCCATGGTGGGAAGTGGTCGCCATGTGCCGGCGACCGCTATGAAGGGGGGATAGGAATGTCCCGTGCCCAGCCCGAATACCGCCCTGCGCCGGGCGATCCGCTCGAAGCCCGCTACGCGGCGGTTCGCGCGCTGAGCGAAGCGCTGGTCGCGCCGCTGAGCGATGCCGATGCGACGATCCAGTCGATGGAGGATGCGAGCCCCGCCAAATGGCATCTCGCGCATACCACCTGGTTCTGGGAAACCTTCCTGCTGCGCGACCATCTCGACGGCTATACGCTGTTCGACGCGGATTGGCCCTTCGTCTTCAATTCCTATTACGAGGCCGAGGGCGAGCGGATCGCGCGGTTTTCGCGCGGCATGCTGTCGCGCCCGACGCTGGAGGATGTGCTCGACTGGCGGGAGCATGTCGATGCCGCAATGGCTCCGCTGTTTGCGCGGGAGGAACTCGCGCCGCTGATCGAACTGGGCATGGCGCACGAGCAGCAGCACCAGGAATTGCTGCTGACCGACATCAAGCATGCACTGTTCCAGAACCCGCTGGGGGCAGCGATGTGGGACGCCCCGGCTGCACCTGCGCAGCCGCCGGAAGATGAGTGGCATTCGCACCCCGGCGGGATCGCCCGGATCGGGCACCAGGACGACGGGTTCGCCTTCGACAACGAAGGTCCTGCGCACCGCGTACTGCTCGAACCCTTCGCTCTGTCCTCACGGCTCGTGACGAACCGCGAATGGGCCGAGTTCATTGCCGATGGCGGATATGAGAAGGCCGCGTTGTGGCTCTCCGACGGCTGGGCCTGGGTGCGCGAGAACGGGATCGCCGCGCCGCTCTACTGGCGCGATGGCGACCAGTTCACCCATTGCGGCTGGCAGGCGCGCGACCCGCATGCGCCCGTCACGCATATCTCCTATTTCGAAGCGGATGCCTTCGCCACCTGGGCGGGCAACCGATTGCCGACCGAGTTCGAATGGGAAGCCATCGCGCGCGGTCAGGAAGGCGAGAGCCCAGCGCATGATCCTTTCGGTGGAAACCAGCTCGACGAAGCGGCGGGCCTGCTGCCTCGCGGCGGGAAGGGCCTGTTCGGCGATTGCTGGCAGTTCACCCGCTCAGCCTATCTTCCCTATCCGCGCTTCCAACCCGCTGCCGGTGCGGTGGGCGAATACAATGGCAAGTTCATGAGCGGCCAGTTCGTCCTCAGAGGCGCGAGCTGCGCGACCGTGCGCGGCCATTCGCGCAGCAGCTATCGCAACTTTTTCTACCCACACCAGCGCTGGCAATTCACCGGCCTGAGGCTGGCAAAGGACATTTGATGAAATCGGAATCGGGTATTGCGCTTGTCGATCTGGACGAGGACGGGGTCGACCGCGCGTTTCGCGCAGATGTGCTCAAGGGCCTGCGCCAGCGCCCGAAGGCCATTCCCGCGCGCTGGTTCTACGATGAGGAAGGCTCGCGCCTGTTCGAGCGAATCACCCAGGTCGAGGAATATTACCCGACCCGCGCCGAGACCGAAATCCTCGAGGCGCGCGGCGCCGAATTCGCCGAGCTGATCGGACCCGGACGGGCCGTGGTCGAATTCGGATCGGGCAGTTCGGTCAAGACGCCCTTGCTGCTCGAGGCGATCGAACCGGCCGCCTATGTCCCGCTCGACATTTCGGGCGAGTTCCTGCGCCAGAGCGCTGCGGCGCTGGCAGAGAAGTTCCCCGGGCTGCCGGTCCACCCGGTCGAGGCCGACTTCATGCGCCGTGTGGCGCTGCCGGAAGAGGTCGAACCGCTCAAGAAACTCGGCTTCTTTCCCGGCTCGACGATCGGCAACATGGTCCCGCGCACGGCGGTCGACCTGCTGCGCTCGATGCGGGCGACGCTGGGGGCGGACGAGGGCGAGCTGCCGATGCTGCTGATCGGCATGGACCTGGTCAAGGATCGCAAGGTCCTCGAGGCCGCCTACGATGATGCGGAGGGCGTGACCGCCGCGTTCAACTGCAATCTCGTGACGCGGATCAACCGCGAGCTGGGCGGGACGATCCCTGCCGATGCCTTGCGCCACGAAGCACGGTGGAACGACATGATGGGGCGGATCGAGATGCACCTGCATGCCACGCGCGACATCACCTTCGAAGTTTCGGGTGAGAGCTTCTCGCTCGCGAAGGACGAGACGATCCACACCGAGAACAGCCACAAGTTCACCCGCCGCAGCGCGTACACGCTCCTGCTTGCGGGCGGCTGGACTCCGGTGAAGCGCTGGCTCGACGGAGAGGAGCGCTTTTCGCTCATCCTCGCCCGCGCGACCGAGCAGCGCGACGCGCCCTGATCGCAGGCCATATTCATGGACGCGCCATGGGCGCATACCTATATTCGATAGATGGACCTCGAACCCGCCTTCAGCGCCGCTGCAGACACGTTGCGCGCCATCCCCCGTTCCGAGCTGCTGATCGCTGCGATTGTGGCGATGGCGCTCGGCTGGATCGGCGCAGTCGTCGCCAAGCGATCGGCCGTGGGCGGGCTGCTGCGCACGGTAAGTTCGCTCGCGCTGGGCGTGATCCTGCTCACCGTCGTCCTGCAATTGTCGCGCTTCGATCCGCGCTTCGACGTGGCGGTGCCGCAGATCGGCCTGCCCGAGCAGGTCGTCGCGGGCGGAGAAACACGCATCCCGCTGTCGCCCGATGGCCATTTCTGGGTCCGCGCGGAGGTGAACGGCGTGCCCGGCAACTTCATGATCGACACCGGCGCCACGCTGACTGCGATCTCCGCCCCGCTGGCGGATCGGGCGGGGCTCGAACCCCGTCGCGGCGGCATCCCGATCATGCTCGGCACGGCGAACGGGACGGTGCAGGCGCATGTCGCCACGGTCGACAGCCTCACCTTCGGCAATGTCAGCGCCAGCGGCACCGATGCGGCGATTGCCGAGAGTTTCGGCGATTTCAACGTCATCGGCATGAATGTGCTCGCGCGGATGGGGTCATGGCGGGTGGAGGACAACACGATGATCCTCGTCCCGCGCACCGAGGATACGATTTCATAGCCTTGCCGGTTTGACCTTGCGCTCGGAGCGGCTAGGCCGGTGCGCGATGGACGGCCCGACCCAGCTACCCGCCCCTCCGCCGCTCGGCGCGCTGCTTGCAGCCGGACCGCTGGCGCTGTTTCTCGATTTCGACGGGACGCTGGTGGAGATCGCATCCGATCCCGACGCGATCCTTGTGCCCCCCACACTCGGCGAGCGGCTGGAAGGGTTGCGTGACCGCCTCGATGGACGCCTGTCGCTGGTCAGCGGGCGTGCGCTCGCGGATATCGAAAGGCACCTCGGCCCGGTCGGGGTGGCTCGCGCGGGATCGCACGGCCTGCACCGTGTCCATGCGGATGGCAGGACCGCCAGCGCAGTACCCGAACCCCTGCCGGACAAAGTGGTCGAGCGTCTGCGCGAATTCGCGCACGAGCAGGGTCTGCGCTATGAAACCAAATCGCACGGCGGCGCGCTGCATTACCGCCAGCGGCCCGAATGCGAAAAACAGGCGCGGGCCTTTGCCGTCGATCTGGCGCAAGAACACGGACTAGCCGTCAAGCACGGCAAGGCGGTGGCCGAACTTGTCCGCCCCGGAGCCAGCAAGCAGGGCGCAGTGCGCACTTTCATGCAGGACCCGCCCTTCGTGGGCGCGATGCCCGTCTTCATCGGCGACGATGTAACCGACGAGGATGGATTTGCGGGTGCTGAAGAATTGGGCGGATTCGGCATTGCGGTCGGCGAGCGGCCGAGCAAGCGGGCACGATATCGCCTCGACAGCGTTGCTGCGGTGCACCATTGGTTGGAGATATGATGCAGGCGGATCTCGAGCTTTCCCCGATCGGCAATTGCCAGGTCAG
>JBFOLW010000030.1:0-2328 GCA_040830305.1 Erythrobacter sp. | reverse complement strand
GCGGCGATCCAGGCGTCGATCTTCGCTTCGAGGACCGCGAGCGGGATGTTGCCGCTGTTCAGGACCTCATCGTGGAAGATGCGGATGTCGAAATCCTCGCCCAGCGCGGTCTCCGCCCGGGCGCGCAGTTCCTTAATCTTCAACTCGCCGATCTTGTAGCCCAGCGCCTGCCCCGGCATCGCGATGTAACGCGCGACTTCGTTCTCCGAATAATCGCGCGGGTTGCCGTTCTCGACCATGTATTCGACCGCCTGTTCGCGGGTCCAGCCGAGCGCATGCATGCCGGTATCGACCACCAGCCGCACCGCGCGCTTCAGTTCGCCGTCTTCCAGCGCCTGCAGCCGGTCGACCGGATCGTCGTAAAGCCCGAGTTCGTAGCCGAGGCTCTCGGCATAGAGCGCCCAGCCCTCGCCATAGGCAGTGTACCAGCCGTGGCGCAGCAGGTCGGGCAGCCCCTCGTCCTCGATCGCGAACATGACCTGGAAATGGTGGCCCGGATTGCCCTCGTGGATGTAGAGCCTCACTGAGGGGCTGAGCTCGCGCTCGGCCGCATTCCAGCCGCTGAAATAGAAGGTGCCGGGGCGCGATCCGTCGGGCTTGCCCGGCTGGTAGGAGGCGGCAAGGAAGAACTCCTCGCGATAGGGCTCGTAGGGCTTGATCTCGAGCGGGGTTTCCGGCTGGCGCAGGAATAGCGGGGCAATCACCGCATCGACCTTCTCGCCGACCTCGTACCACGCCTCGGTCAACGCTTCCTTGGTCTTGTAGACCGGGGGGCGGCGCTCGCCGCGCTCCTCGATCGCCTGTTGCCGCGCGACATTGATCCGCGCCACTTCGGACAGGCCGAGACGATGCACCTCTTCCGCGGTCAGCGGCAGCGTCGTCATCTCGGCGATGCGATAGGCGTAATAGGCATCGCCCCCGGGCGTTTCGGTCGCGCCGATACTGGTGCGCGCTGCGGGCAGGTAAGTGTCCGCGAGATAGGCCCGCAGACGCCGCATCGCGGGATAGAGCGTGTCCTTGATCGCGCTTGTCAGTGCCGCAGTGGCCTCTGCTTTCTGGGCCTCGGTGAAACCCTCGGGCAGCGCGCGCAGCGGGGCGAAGTAGGTATTTTCTTCTGCGGGTGCCGCCAGCTGCGTATCGAGTTGCTCGATCATCAACTCGACCGTCAGGCGCGGCAGCGTGATGCCCTGCGCGATCCCCGTATCGAAGCGCGCGATCACATCCTCGACCATCTGCGCGTAGCCTGCGTGGCGCGCGATGTTCGCGGCATAGTCCTCGACCGTCTCGAAAGGCATGATCCCGTCGGTGGCCGAAAAGCTCGGATAGTCGCCCTGGATCCCGCGGAAATGATCGAGCGGCGTCGCGAGAACCACCTGCAACACCTCGCCCTCGGTCCCGGCCAGCGTGCGCTCGCTGGAATAGCGGAAGGTGTCGTAAGCGATCTGTTCGCCCGCATCGAGCGCGGAGCGGTCGATCGTCGCCAGCGCGGCGATATTGCACATCGCCGCCGCCCGTTCGGTCTCCAACCCGGCAGGTGAGAAATCGCCGAGGCTTCCCGCGTCGGAGAAATCGCCGCGATAGAAAGCGGCGATCGGATTGCGATCGAGATAGTCGGCCTCGCTCTGGGCCATCAGCGTACGCAGGCGCTCGCTTTCGGTCGCTGCGTTCTCGATCGCATCGCAGGCATGCGCGACCGGTGCGGTGAGTGTGGCGGTAGCAATCGCCAGCGCGGAAGCGAGGCGCAGGATATTGCGGTTCATGTCAGGTCCTCTCTACTGTCCGCCGCCCGCGATCCAGGCATCGATCTTGGCTTCGAGCACCGGCAGCGGAATATCGCCGGTGTTGAGCACCTGTTCGTGGAATTTGCGGACGTCGAACTGGTCGCCAAGCGCGCTTTCCGCCCTTGCGCGCAACTGTTTGATCTTGAGTTCGCCGGTCTTGTAGGCGAGCGCCTGCGCCGGCATCACGATGTAACGGGCGCTCTCGCTTTCGGCGAAGTCGCGCGCCGCGCCATTCGCGACCATATAGTCGATCGCCTGTTCGCGGCTCCAGCCGAGCGCATGCATGCCGGTATCGACCACCAGCCGCACCGCGCGCAGCATCTCGCCGCCGCGCAGCGCCTTCAACCGCTCGACCGGATCGTCGTAAAGGCCGAGTTCGTAGCCGAGGCTCTCGGCATAGAGCCCCCAGCCCTCGCTGAAGGCGGTGAATCCGCCGTAACGCATGAATTCGGGCAGGTCCTCGTTCTCGATCGCGAACATCGACTGGAAGTGATGCCCCGGATTGCCCTCGTGCATGTAGAGCGAGACCGAGGTGCCGAGCTTGCGC
>JBFOLW010000029.1:0-5589 GCA_040830305.1 Erythrobacter sp. | reverse complement strand
GCTGCGCATCGCGGGTTCGCCGATGCGCTGGTGGCGGGGCTGGTCCCGCGCTACGCCGATCCCGAGTTCGGGCTGGCCAAGCTGACGCTGCTGGTCCCGAGCAGTCGTGCGCGCCGGACGATTTCCGAGGCTTTCATCCGTCATGCGGGCGAGGCGGGACAGCCGGGACTGCTGATGCCCCGCATGGCGGTGGTCGGCGATCTCGATCTCGACGAAACACTGGGCCCGCTGCTCGATCCGCTCGGCGCGGCCGACATCCCGCCTGCGATCGACCCGCAACGGCGCCTGTTCGAACTGGCCAGGCTTCTGGGCAGCGTGATGGGCGAACGCGCACCTAAGGGGGCGACCTTGCTGCGCCTCGCGCGCGAGGCGGTAGCGACCATGGATCGCCTTCTGGTGGAAAATGTCGACCCATCGGACCTGCTGGATGAGGCGGTTACGGGGATCTATCCCGACCTGTCCGACCATTGGCAGAAGAGCCTGCGCGATTTCTCAGCGGTCCAGCTTCTGTGGGCGCAGGAGCTTGCGCAAAAGGGGCTCGTCGATGCCGCGGCGCGGCGCAACCGCCTGTTCGAATGGGCCGCGCGGCGCTGGAAAAACGCTCTCCCAAGCACACCCATTGTCGCTGCGGGGGTTACCAGTGCCGCGCCCTCGCTGGCGAAATTGCTTCGCGTCATCGCCGACCTCGAGAACGGCGCGGTGATCCTGCCCGATTTCGACCTGACCATGCCGCAGGCGGTGTGGGACGAGCTGGGCCGGGCGGGCGCGGCTCCCGAGCCGGGCGACACGCCTTTCGCCCGCGAGGATGCGGTGACGCACCCTCAGTACCATCTCAAGCTGTTGCTCAATCGCATGGGTGTGGCGCGCGAGGAGGTGCAGCCCTGGCATCGCAAGGGTCTCGCCGCCGCACCGCCCGAACGCAGCCATGCGATCGGCTCGTTGTTTCTGCCGCCCGAGGCGAGCAAGAGCTGGGTCGAGCTGGCTGCCGAGAAACGCCGCCTGTCGGGCGTCAGGATCATGACCTGCGCCAATCCCGAAGAAGAGGCGCAGGCCATCGCCCTGCTGGTGCGCGAGGCGCTGGAGGTGCCTGAGAAGCGCGTCGCCGTGGTCACGCCCGACCGCTCGCTGGCACGCCGCGTGGTGCACCATCTCGATCGCTGGAACATTCTCGCCGACGATTCTGCGGGACGACCGCTGTCGCAGACACCCGCCGGCCGCCTGCTGCTCCTGCTCGCGGAGGTCATGGCAGAGATGGCTGCGCCTGTGCCCCTTATGGCATTGCTGGCTCACCCATTGGTCGATGGCGGGATGGAGCGCGGCGTGTGGCTACGCCAGCTGCGGCGGGTCGAGCGCGACTTACGCGGACCGCGCCGGGCTGGGGGGCTGAAACCGGTCGGCACGATCGCCGCGAGGCTCGCGGAACGGCATCCGCGAGTCGGCGAATGGGGCGCCATCGTCGAAGAAGCGCTCGAACCGCTGATGGCGCTGGGCGATCATCCCGAAATTGCGCTCGCCGACCTGCTCGACACTCTGGTCGCGACCGGCGAGGCGCTGTGCGGCGAGAAGTTTTGGGGCAAGGAAGACGGGCGCGCTCTGGCAGCTTTCGTCGAGGATCTGCGCCTTCATGCGCGCGTGGCAGGCTTCGCGCTCGCACCAGCCGATGCAGCGATCGCGCTGCGTGATGCGATGGAGCAGGTGGCGGTGCGTCCCCCCTATGGCGGCCATGCACGCGTGCAGGTCCTCGGCCTTCTCGAAAGCCGAATGAACCGCGCGGAGCTGGTGATCTGTGGCGGGCTCAATGAGGGCGTCTGGCCGACCCGCGGCGGAGTTGATGCCCTGCTCGCGCCACCGGTCCTGCGCGCGCTGGGCGTGCCGGGGGCCGATTTCCGTATCGGCCTATCCGCACATGATCTGGCAGGCGCGATGGGCGCACCCGAAGTCGTCTTGTCGCGTTCGGAGCGGGACGAGGGCGGGCCGGCGATTCCTTCACGATTCCTGCTGCGCGTGCAGGCGTTGCTTGGCGAGATGCTGGATCGCTACGAGGAAAAGGACGCGGTCGAACTGGCCCGAGCCATGACTCAGGCACCGGCTACCGAGCGATATCCGCGTCCTGGGCCCGACCCATCGCCCGTGCAGCGCGACGTTGACATTTCGGCGACCGCACTCGACCGGCTGTTGGGCGATCCGTACCAGTTCTACGCGAGCAAGATCATGGGCCTCTCGGACCTCGACGCGCTCGATGCCGAACCCTCCGCGCTGTGGCAGGGCAACGTGGCGCATACCATCCTCGAGCGCTGGCATCGGGCGCGCGCAAAGGATGACAGCGCGCCGCTCGCGCCGATCATGGAGGCGGTGCTTGAGGAGGAGAATGCCGATCCGCTGATGCGCGGGCTGTGGCAGCCGCGGCTCGAAGCGGCGCTGCGCTGGATCGAGGAGGTGGTCACGCAATATGATGACCGCAGCGTGCTCGACGTCGAGAAGAAGGGGGCGATGACGTTCGAGGGGGTGCTTGTCCATGGACGCGCAGACCGGATCGACCGGCTCGATGATGGCAGCCTTGCCATCATCGACTACAAGACCGGTTCTCCGCCCAGCGCGGCGATGGTCGAGCAGGGCTTCGCGCTGCAGCTCGGTATCCTCGGCCTGATTGCCGAGCGCGGCGGGTTCGACGGGCTGGCGGGCGATCCGGGGGGCTATGAGTACTGGTCGCTGGGCAAAGCCAAGGACGACACGAACCGGCATGGTTTTGGCTATGTCGAGGTGCCGCTGAAAGTGGGCAACAAGCGATCGGGTGTGCCTCCGGAGGACTTCCTGCCGCTCACCGCGGACAAGCTGGAGCAGGCCATCACCCGTTTCGTCAAGGGCCGTGATCCCTTCACCGCACGCGAGAACCCCGACTATCCGGCCTACGACACCTACGACCAGTTGATGCGGCTGGACGAATGGATCGCGCATCAGGACGACGGGGACGCGGCATGAGCGGGACCGTTTACGAACTGCAGGACAAGCAGCGCCTCGCGGTCGATCCGCAGGGAAGCGTTTGGCTTTCGGCCAGCGCAGGGACGGGCAAGACGCAGGTCCTTTCGGCGCGAGTGCTGCGGTTGCTGCTCGAACCCGGGGCCGATCCCTCGCAGGTGCTGTGCCTCACCTTCACAAAGGCAGGCGCTGCGGAGATGGCGGTGCGCGTCAACGCCGTGCTCGCGCGGTGGGTGCGGCTTAAGAGCACCGATCTTGCGCAAGAGCTCGGCTATCTCGGTGCGCCAATCGATCCTGAAACACAGGCTCGTGCACGCGCGCTGTTTGCCCGCGTGCTCGACTGCCCGGGCGGGGGGCTGAGGATCGATACGATCCATGCCTTCGCGCAATACCTGCTGGCCGCCTTTCCGGGCGAAGCGGGAATCCTGCCGGGATCGCGTCCGATGGAGGATCGCGAGCGCGATTTGCTGAGCCGTGACGTCCTCGCCAGCCTCTTGGCCAAGGGCGACCCGCGCGTCACCGGCGCGATTGCCGAGATGAGCAAGCGCAAGGGCCCCGATGCGGTACGCGGCTGGCTAATGCGCTGTGCACGGCACATGGAGCTGTGGGAGGGTCCCGGTAGCTGGAAGCCACCGATGGCTCCGCGCGTTCATCGCCTGCTCGGCATTCCCGCCGATGCGGATACAGACTGGGTAGCCGAGGCGTGTTCGGACGAAGTCTTTCCAGTCGATACCTTGCGAGCGATGCTTCCTGCATTCGAGGGCTGGCAGACCAAGTCTGCCGATACCAGCCGTTTTTTCATTCAGGAATGGCTGTCGCTCGATGCACCTGCGCGTCTCGAACGTATCGATGGATTTCGCCAGCGAAACTGCATCCTGAAGAAGGACGGGGAACCGACTTCGATGAAGGGCGCCGAGAAGAACGATCCGGCATTTCCCGACAAACAAATGCAAATTGCCGAAGCAGTGCGTGCCGTCGTCGAACGCAGTGCTCTGCTCGACCTCGCGTCCTTCCTCGCCCCCCAGCTCGAAGCCGGTCGGGCCTTCGCGCTCGCCTGGCAGGAGGCGAAGGAGCGCGAGGGGCTGGTCGATTTCGACGACCTCATCGCGCGTGCCGCGACCCTGCTGTCCGACAGCGCCATGGCGGACTGGATCCGTTTCAAGCTCGACCGCAGTTTCGACCATATCCTCGTCGACGAGGCGCAGGACACCAACGCCGCGCAATGGGCCATCGTGAAGGCGCTGACCGACGACTACTTCGACGGCGAGGGCGCACAAGGCGGAGCGGTGCGTACGGTGTTCGCCGTGGGCGACTACAAGCAGGCGATCTTCGGCTTCCAGGGCACCAGTCCCGAAAACTTCCGCGAGGCGCGCGACTACTTCGACGAAAAGATCAGCGGTGCGGCCGGAGCGGCCGCTTCAATTCGCGGCGGTCCGCGCATCCGTCCGCTCGAGAAATACGGTCTCGGCAAAAGCTACCGCACTAACCAGCAAGTGCTCGGCTTCGTCGACCGCGCGATCGATGCGATCGGCTACGGTTCCTTCGGCCTCGATTCACCTTCCGATCCGCACAGTGGCAGCGGCGAGCCGGGACTGGTCGGCATGTGGCAGGTTGTAAAAGCTGACAGCGATGCGGAGGAAAATGAATCCGAACAAACTTGGCTGAGTAAGCACGATCGGAAATTAGCCGATAAGATCGCTCGGCAAATCGCTGAGTGGCTCAACCCTGAGGGAGAGGGCTTCACTTTGTCTAAGGGTTCCCGTCGCCGCGCAACAGCGGGCGATGTCATGATCCTCGTACAAAAGCGGCGCGACTTGGCTTCGCACATCGTGAAGCAGCTCTATCGCCATGGTGTGCCTGTCGCGGGGGTCGATCGGCTGCGGCTGGGCAATCCGCTCGCGGTGAAGGACCTGATGGCGGCGCTGCGCTTTGCCGCGCAGCCGCTCGACGACCTGACGCTCGCCAGCCTGCTTGTTTCTCCGCTGCTCGGCTGGAGCCAGGAGCAATTGCTCGCGCATGGCTATCGTCTGAAGGGCCAGCGCTTGTGGGAGCACCTGCGCGACAGCGACGATCCCTTCGTGCGCGAGACGGTCGATACCTTGCGCGAGATTCTTCGCCGGGCCGATTACGACAGCCCGCAGCAACTGCTCCACTGGATGCTGATCGGCCCGATGGACGGGCGGCGCAGGCTGGTCGCGCGGCTGGGGCGCGAGGCCAACGATCCGATCGACGAATTGCTCAACGCGGCCAACGCCTATGCCAGCGCGCAAACTGCGAGCCTGCAGGGCTTTATCCGCTGGTTCGACGCGGGCGACGGCGAACTTAAGCGCGAGGCGGGTGAGGGCGGCGACCAGGTGCGGGTGATGACCGTCCACGGCTCGAAGGGCCTCGAGGCGCCGATCGTCATTCTCGCCGATGCCGCGATCCGCCCGGACGGTGCGGGTGACCTCGTGCTGAAAGAAAAGCTGCCTGGCAGCACGGAGCCTCGCGAAGTACCGCTTCCAAACCTTGGCAAGGACGAGAAGGTCGGGCCGGTCGCGCAGGCGGACGAGGCCGAAACGGCCAAGGCGATGCAGGAGCATTGGCGGCTGCTCTATGTCGCGCTTACTCGCG
>JBFOLW010000028.1:0-4104 GCA_040830305.1 Erythrobacter sp. | reverse complement strand
TTGTCATGGAACACACGTGCGCCAATGGCGACGTCGCTGCGCGGCTTGGCGGCAAAGCTGGCCGCGCTGCGCCCGGGTTCCGCCAAACGCTTGGGCGTGCTGTCGTACCCCGACGATAATGCCCGCTGCCAGCCTGGCCCGCGCGCGCCCGAGCGGTCCGGGCGGTTCGACGCAACATGCGCGAAGGGGTCGTCGGTCTCGCTCCAGTTTGCACGCCACAAGGACGCGCCGCCGCTCATGGTGGTCTCGCTCTTGATGTGCTCTTCGGGCAGCTCTTCGATGAAGCGGCTTGGGATCGAGCTGGTCCATTGCCCGTAGATGCGCCGGTTCGCCGCATGCAGGATCGTGCAGCGGCGTTTTGCGCGCGTGATCGCGACGTAGGCGAGCCTGCGTTCTTCCTCGAGGCTGGCGAGCCCCCCTTCGTCGATCGCCCGCTGGCTGGGGAAGACGCCTTCCTCCCAGCCGGGCAGGAAGACATGGTTGAATTCGAGGCCCTTGGCCGCGTGCATGGTCATGATGGTGACCTTCTCGCCATCGTCGGCGCGGTCGTTATCCATCACCAGGCTGACGTGTTCGAGGAAATCGCCGAGCGTCTCGTATTCCTCCATCGCGCGCGCAAGCTCGGTGAGGTTTTCGAGCCGCCCGGCGCTTTCGGGGCTGCGGTCCTTCTGCAGCATGTCTTCATAGCCGCTTTCCGCAAGCACGGTACGCAGCAGTTCGGACGGCGTGACCGCCTCGGCCATTTCGCGCCAGTGGACTAACTGGCCGAGCAAGCCGACCAGGCTGTTCTTTGCGCGTGCTGTCAGCTCGTCGCTATCGCACAGGTCGAGGCTGGCCGCGGCAAGCGGCATTTGCATCCTGCGCGCATGGCGGCGCATGGCCTCGAGCGTCTTGGCGCCAAGGCCACGCTTCGGCTGGTTGTAGATACGCTCGAAAGCGAGGTCATCGGCGGGCTGGGCGATGGTGCGCAGATAGGCGAGCGCATCGCGAATTTCGGCGCGCTCATAGAAACGGAAACCCCCGACGATACGGTAGTTGAGGCCGATCTGGATGAAGCGGTCTTCGAACTCGCGCGTCTGGTACTGCGCGCGCACGAGGATTGCGACCTGGTCGAGCGGGGCACCCTCAGCCTCGAGCCTCTCGATCTCCTCGCCCACGCGGCGCGCTTCTTCGGGGGCATCCCACACGCCGACGATGCGGACCTTGTCGCCTGCCGGCAGTTCGGTCCACAGCGTCTTGCCGAGCCGTTCGCTATTGGCGTTTATCAGGCCCGAGGCGGCCGCAAGGATCTGCGGCGTAGAGCGATAATTCTGCTCCAGCTTGATCACTGCCGCGCCGGGAAAATCCTTTTCGAACTTGAGGATATTGGCGACTTCTGCGCCGCGCCATGAATAGATCGACTGGTCGTCGTCGCCCACCACGCAGATGTTCTTGCGCGTCTGCGCGAGCAGGCGCAGCCACAGGTACTGGACCTGGTTGGTGTCCTGATACTCGTCGACGAGGATGTATTTGAAGCGCTGCTGGTACTGCGCGAGCACGTCGTGGTGCTGGCGGAAGATATTCAGCATGTGCAGCAGCAGGTCGCCGAAGTCGCACGCGTTGAGCGCCTTCAGCCGGTCCTGGTAGAGCTTGTAGAAATGCGCCCCGCGGCCATTGGCGTAGGCCTCGTTCTCCACTGCATCGAGATCGCCCGGATTGAGGCCGCGGTTCTTCCAGCGGTCGACCAGCCCGGCAAGTTGGCGCGCAGGCCAGCGTTTCTCGTCGAGATCGTTTTCCTGGATCAGCTGCTTGAGCAGGCGCAGCTGGTCGTCGGTGTCGATGATCGTGTAATTGCTTTCGAGCCCGACAAGCTCGGCATGGCGGCGCAGCATGCGCGCGCCGATCGCATGGAAGGTGCCGAGCCACGGCATGCCCTCGACCGCATCGCCGATATGCCGCCCGACCCGCTCGCGCATTTCGCGCGCGGCCTTGTTGGTGAAGGTGACGCACAGGATTTCGCTCGGCCAGGCACGCCGCGTCGCGATGAGATGCGCCAGCCGTGCGGTAAGCGCGGCGGTCTTTCCGGTGCCTGCCCCGGCCAGCATCAGTACTGGTCCCTCGGTGGTCAGCACCGCCTCGCGCTGCGGCGCGTTGAGGCCGGCGGCATAGGGCGGAATCTCACCGGTTGCGGCGGCTTCGGGGGGGGAATCTGGAAGAGGCATCGAGGCGTGAACAGTTAGGGAACAGGTGGCATTGACGCAAGGCAACATGCGCGCCGGCGGATGGCTATCGTCATTCGATGCCCGGAACACTTGCCACCGTCCCGGCGTTGCAAGGCACGTAAATCGCCGAATTTAAGGAAGAATAAGATGAAAACCCTCTATGCAATCGCCGCGGCGTCGGGCCTCGCCCTAACTGCCGCACCCGCCCTGGCAGATGATCATGGCTCGAAGGCAAAGTCGCCCGAAGTGGTCGAAACCAATGCCAAGGGACAGGCCACCAAGGTCCGCATCGACGGCAAGGTCTACGACGTCTGTATGAAGGAGGGCCAAGATGGCTGCATCAACCCGCGCGCTGCCGGCCTCGAATGGGGCAATCGCGAACTGAACTACTGGCCGGGGAAGCCCGCCAGCCAGATCGAAGGGCCGCTGCCGGCCGAAGAGCCGAACGGCTGATCCCGGGTTTTCGCGCGCGCTCCGTCTTCATCGAAGGTAGGGCGCGACGCTTGGAGGGGGCGGGCTGCATGGCAGTTCCGCCCCTTTCTTGCTGTTAGCTCTCGAGTTGCAGCAGGGTGAGCTTGGCCTTGCCCACCTTGCGTTCTGCCGCGATGGCGAGCCCCTTGATGGCGATCTCTTCTTTTGCACCGGTTTCCAGCGCCACCCATGTCGCGGGTCCGATCCAGCCCAGCCGCAGCAACCGGTCGAGCGCGACCTGCCCGGCGCCCGTGTCGTAGGGCGGATCGAGCAGAATCAGGTCGTGCGCCTGCTTGGCCGGGCCGAGCGCCATCACCGAGGACTGCTGGACAACACAGCGCGTGCGCGCATCGAGCGTATCGATATTGGCGCGAATGGCCTTCACTGCCGGGCTTTCCTGCTCGACAAACAGGCAGGATGCAGCCCCTCGCGACAGGGCCTCGAGCCCCAGCGCGCCCGACCCGGCGAAAAGGTCGACGACCGAAAGGTCCTCGAAGTTGCCGAGGCGGCTGGTGAGCATGCTGAACAGCGTCTCGCGCGTCCGGTCAGCAGTCGGTCGCGTCAGTTCGCCCGCCGGTGCGACCAGCTTGCGTCCACGCCATTCGCCCGCGATGATCCTCACTGGCGGCCCCCACGGGCCAGTTCGCGCTTGAAGTCCATGACATCGCCGCGTTTTACCTCGAGCGCCTGCCCGCGGGGCAGGTCGCCGATATGGAACGGGCCGTAGCCGATTCGCAGCAGCCGGTTCACCTCCAGCCCGAGGTGTTCGAGTACGCGGCGGACCTCGCGATTCTTGCCTTCGCGCAAGGTAAGTTCGATCCAGCGGTTCCGGCCCGAACCGCGCTCGAGGTTGGCTTCGATCCGGCCATAACGCACGCCGTCGACCTCGATACCCTCGATCAGTCCGTCGAGATCAGCCTGCGTGACTTCGCCAAAGGCGCGCGCGCGATACGTACGCGGAACGCCGCTGGAGGGTAGTTCCATCGCGCGTTTCATCTCGCCGTCGTTGGTGAGCAGCAGCAGGCCTTCGGTGTTGAAGTCGAGCCGACCCACCGGCATCACGCGCCCGGCATCCTTGGGGAGCGCATTGCGCAGGGCGGCGTAGATCGTCGTGCGGCCCTTGGGATCGTGTTCGGTGGTTAGCATGCCGGCAGGCTTGTGGAATGCAAATAGGCGGGTGTCTTCCGCCTTGCCCACGGGTTTGCCGTCGACCGTCACCCCGCGCAGGCTGGTGAGCTTCACCGCCGGCGTGTCGAGCACCTTGCCATCGATCGCCACGCGCCGGTCGGCGATCATCCGCTCGATCTCGCGGCGGCTGGCAACGCCCGCACGCGCGAGCAGCTTGGCGATCCGGTCGCCTTCTTCGGGTAGTCGATTGTCGGCCATGGCGCCGCCTCTACACATTTAGGCATCCCAGTGAAAGCTGGGATCA